>URSZ01000044.1 GCA_900550635.1 uncultured Prevotella sp.
AAGCGAGTGCAAAAGTACAACCGACAAACCAAACAGCCAAACTTTTCCATGACTTTTTTCAAACTTTTTTATACCACCGACACACAAAACACCTGCCTCGCGCACCGCACACCCCTGGAAAACAAAAACATAAACGCACGCAAAAAAATTACGGAAAAAACACGAAAAAAACACACCCCGGCCGGCAGACAACGAAAAACAACACGGAAGAAAACACAAAGCAAACCGGCACGGACATCAAAAGACACGCGGACGCGACGCGTTTGTCCGCATTTAACACTCCCCAAAAAGACCACTCAAAAAATATGTCTGAGATATTTTAAAATATGTCTGACATATTTTGAAATATGTGCCTTGTATTTTTCATTTGCTCCCACATGCGCCAAAAAGCCCTTTAACACTACCATTACACGCAACACACAAAAACCACAAAAACACAACCGGCTTTTAACCATTAATTCTTGTCGGGATATAATCAAAACTACAGGCCGGCATCTTGATTATTTTTATCATATTTGAATAATATAGGATTCGGTTCGGTCGGCTGCGGCCGAACCGCAAAGGGCGCACGCGCCGGCAAACTTATAACAACCCATAAAACATCAGTTTTCGTTTGTCTATGCACTCACCTTTCACTATATTTGCATATAATGCGTATTATATACCTTCATTAACCACTCAACAGAATACGACATGAATAACAAGCCTTTAACTGAAGGGCACTACGACATGCTTACTATAATAGGTCCTACGGCTTCGGGAAAGACGGAGCTTGCTGTTGCCGTAGCCAGAATGCTCGACGGGGAAATCATAAGCGGAGACAGCCGCCAGATTTACCGCGGTATGACACTGGGCACGGGGAAAGACCTTGATGACTATTCAAAAGGAGGAGAAACTGTTAAATACCACCTTATAGATATTGCAGACGCGGGCGAAAGATATAATATATATGATTACCAGAAGGACTTCCTTAAAGCGTACAACGACATAAAATCGTGCGGCAAGTTGCCCATACTTTGCGGCGGTTCGGGCATGTACGTGGAATGCATTCTAAAAGGTTACCGCATGATTCCTGTGCCGGAGAACAAGCCTTTGCGCGACAGCCTGCAAGGCAAGAGCCTCGAGGAACTAACCGAAATACTAAAGGGCTACGGCAAAAAGCTGCATAACACAACGGATACCGACACGCCCAAAAGAGCCATACGTGCTATAGAAATAGAAGACTTTTACCAAAAGACGCCCGTTTCGCCGGATGAATTTCCAAATATAAGCAGCATGAATGTCTGCCTGTCGCTGGACCGCGAAGCGCGTTGGAATAAAATAGAAAAGCGTTTGGGCGAACGCTTAGAGGCCGGCATGGTAGACGAGATACGCGACTTGCTCGGCCTTAATGGCGAGAGAAGCGACGGGAAAAGAGCGCTTACTGCAGAGGAACTAATGTATTATGGACTGGAATACAAATACATCACTCTCTATGTTATGGGCAAACTAACATATGACGATATGTTCAACCAGCTGAACATCGCCATACGCCAGTTTGCAAAACGGCAAATGACATGGTTTCGCGGAATGGAAAGGCGCGGCATAAAGCTACACTGGCTCGATGCCGCCCAGAGCACAGAAAACAAATCTCATATAATTGCAGAATGGTGGAAAGACGGGAAAGATTAGCACATTTTCTTGTTTTCACACAATATTTAAGAAATATTAGCTTCCATAGCGGGTGATTTATTAAAAAAAGCGTACATTTGAGCAAACAATTAATAGAGATATGAGTTACTTGAAATTCGATAAGACAAAAATGACCAATTTGCAGGAAAGTCTCTACAAAGAGATTTTACTGACAAACAAAAGCGGAGCATACGCCTCTACTACGCTCGTGGGTTGCAACATACGCAAGTATCATGGGCTGCTTGTGGTTCCCATTCCGTATATGGACGACAAGAATCATGTGCTGCTTTCCTCGCTTGACGAAACGGTAATACAGCACGGTGCGGAATTCAACTTAGGCCTCCACAAATACCAGGACGGCAGTTTCAGCCCCAAAGGGCACAAATACATAATACATTTTGAATGGGATAAAGTGCCGACAACAACTTACCGCGTAGGTGGAGTGTTGCTCCAAAAGGAAATACTTTTCCAGATAGGCGAGCCACGGCTTCTTATACGTTACACCTTATTAGACGCACACTCAAAAACCACCCTCAGGTTGCGGCCTTTCCTTGCATTCCGCAGCGCACACCAGTTCACGCACGAAAACTGGGCTGCCGACAAGAGCTATACCGAGGTAGACAACGGCATAAGGATGTGCCTATACAAAGGCTACCCTGACCTGTATATGCAAATAAACAAAAAGAGCGAATTCGTTTACGACCCAAATTGGTATCGCGGCTTAGACTATCCGCGCGAGCGCGAACGCGGATACGACTCGAACGAGGACTTACTTGTGCCGGGATATTTTGAGACCGAAATCCGCAAAGGAGAACAGATTATTTTCTCGGCCGGTTTAAACGAAATAAAGTCATCGTCGCTTAAACGTTTGGTTGAAAAGGAAGCCGACTCGCTTGAAGTAAAGGAAAATTTCTACCAGTGCCTTGTACGCGCGGCACACCAGTTCCGCATTCAAGACGGAGGCGAGAATTATCTGATAGCCGGTTGGCCATGGTTCAAATGCCGAGCACGCGACATGTTTATCGCACTCCCCGGCCTGACATTATATATTGGAGAGACAAAGCTGTTCGAAACTTATATGGAGACGGCCATAAAATCGATAGACGATTTTACGTCAAAGCGTCCGATAAGCGTAAAAATATACGAGATGGAGCACCCGGACATCCTTCTTTGGGCTGTATGGTGCATACAACAATACGCTAAAATTGTTTCGAAGAAAGAGTGCTACGACAAATACCACAAGGTGCTTCTGGATATAATGAACTTCATCCTGAAAGGCAAACATCCCAACTTGTTCGTGCACGAAAACGGCCTGGTATTCTCAGACGGGCACGAAAAAGCGATTACGTGGATGAACTCAAACGTAAACGGCCGGCCCGTTGTACCCCGTTCGGGATATATAGTTGAATTCAATGCCTTATGGTATAACGCCCTTATGTTCTGTTCAAGTTTGTTTGAAGAATTTGGCAACGAAGAAGAGAAAGCCTCTACTTACGAATACAAAATAGTGGCAAACAAAATAAAAGAATCATTCAAAGAAACATTCTTGAATGATTACGGCTATTTGTTCGACTACGTGGACGGCACTATGACCGACTGGAGCGTAAGACCCAACCAGTTGTTTGCAATATCGCTCGACTATTCTCCGCTTGAACAGAGCGAAAAGAAATCTGTGCTCGATATATGCACAAGAGAACTTGTAACCCCCAAAGGGATACGTTCACTTAGCCCCAAAAGCGGCGGCTATAATCCTATATTTGCCGGGCCGCCACAACAACGAGACCAAAGCTACCACCAAGGTACGGCCTGGCCATGGCTTACAGGCTTCTACCTTGAAGCATACCTTAAAGTATACAAGCGAAGCGGCTTGTCGTATATGGAACGCCAGTTGATAGGCTTTGACGAAGAGTTGTTCTATCATTGCATAGGAACGCTGCCCGAAATATTCGACGGCGACCCTCCTTTCCACGGTCGCGGCGCACTGGCTTTTGCAATGAACGTAAGCGGAATCTTGCGGGCAGAACGATTACTTGACAAATACAATTCAGAACAAACTATATAAAAAAGGAGGAATAAAGATATGAAAGTACTAATGTTCGGATGGGAATTTCCTCCTCATATATTAGGTGGCTTGGGAACAGCAAGCTATGGGATAATAAAAGGTCTTGCTTCACAAAACGACATGGAAATAACCCTGTGTCTTCCTAAACCTTGGGGAGATGAAGACCGGTCTTTCCTCAATATAATACCAATGAACAATGTTCCTGTTGTATGGCGCGACGTTCACCGGGATTATCTTGAACAAAGGCTTGCAGGACGTATGTCTGCCGACTTGTATTACGATTTGCGCAACCATATATACGCCGATTTCAATTATCGCTATACAGACGATTTGGGTTGCATTGAATTTTCAGGCAGGTACCCCGACAACCTCATGGAGGAAATAAACAATTACTCGATAGTGGCAGGCGTCGTGGCTCGTCAGCAGAACTACGACATAATACATGCACACGACTGGCTCACTTACCCGGCCGGGATACATGCCAAGCAAGTATCGGGGAAACCTCTTGTAATACACGTTCACGCCACCGATTTCGACCGAAGCAGAGGACACGTAAACCCTACCGTTTACAACATTGAAAAAGACGGCATGAACCATGCTGATTGCATAATGTGTGTTAGCGAACTTACACGGCAAACAGTAATAAACCATTACCACCAAGATCCGGCCAAATGTTTTGCCGTACACAATGCCGTATACCCACTCGCTCCGGAAAAACAAGCCATAATAGACCAGCGACGCCCGCTTAAAGACCGCAAAGAACGCGTCGTTACATTCTTGGGACGAATAACAATGCAAAAAGGTCCGGAGTATTTCATCGAAGCAGCTGCACAAGTGCTACGCCGTACAAGGCACATACGTTTCTGCATGGCCGGAAACGGGGATATGATGCATTCCATGATAGAACTTGCAGCCATAAGAGGAATTACCGACTGCTTCCACTTCCCGGGTTTTATGAAAGGTAATCAGGTTTACGAAATGTTCCGCGCCAGTGACGTATATGTTATGCCTTCAGTATCGGAGCCTTTCGGCATTTCGCCATTAGAAGCAATGCAATGCGGTGTGCCTACGATTATAAGCAAGCAATCCGGATGTGCAGAAATTCTACGAAACTGCATTAAAATTGACTACTGGAATATAAACGCCATGGCTGACGCCATATATTCTATATGTACGAACGACTCTTTATACAACTACCTCAAAGACGAGGGCAAAAAAGAAGTAGACCAGATAACTTGGGGAAAAGTAGGAAACCTAATAAAAGAACTTTATAACCTGACAATATCACGATACTACAATTATTAATGTCTAAAAATTAATACCAATTATGAAAACAATCTGTTTATATTTCGAAATACATCAAAACATCCATCTCAAACGCTACAGGTTCTTTGACATCGGCACAGACCATTATTACTACGACGATTACGAAAATGAACGCAGCATAAGCGAAACAGCTGAGAAATCCTACGTTCCTGCGCTCGAAGCGTTGATTGATATGGCTGAAAAGAACAAGCATTACTTCAAGTTTGCCATTTCGCTGTCGGGGTGTGCTATTGAACAATTAGAAAACCATGCTCCACAGGTTATCGACTTACTTCAAAAGCTATACGCAACCGGATGTTGCGAAATATTGGCAGAGCCATATTCACACGGACTGTCGTCATTAGCTAACCACGAAAGTTTCTGCGATGAAGTCAAGAGGCTTTGCCGTAAGGTACACTCCATGTTTGGCGCAACACCGAAAATATTCAGGAACTCATGCCTTATATATTCCGACGAAATAGGCGAATTAGTAGCCGGTATGGGATTCAAGGGAATGCTTACCGAAGGCGCAAAGCACGTATTAGGTTGGAAAAGCCCGCATTTTGTTTACAACTGTGCCAATGCGCCCAAATTGAAACTGCTTTTACGCGACTACCACCTGTCTGAAGACATTAGCTTGCGTTTCAACGATTCTTCTTGGAGCGAATATCCTCTTTTTGCCGACAAATACATGGAATGGATAGAGCAGCTTCCACAAGAAGAACAAATAATAAACATATTCATGGAATTGTGTGCGTTGGGAATATTCCAACCTCTATCCTCCAACATCCTCGAATTTTTAAAAGCACTTCCGGCTGAGGCCAAAAACAGAGGAATCACATTCTCCACGCCCTCCGAAATTTGCTCTAAAATGAAAAGCGCCGGTGCCCTAAGCGTACCGTATCCTATTTCTTGGGTTGACGAAGAACGCGACACCAGCAACTGGCTTGGTAACGTAATGCAGCGCGAAGCATACAACAAGCTCTACAGCATTGCCGACCGTGTAAGGATTTGCGACAACCGCCAAATAAAGCAGGATTGGGATTATCTGCAAGCTACGAACAATTTCCGTTTCATGAACACCAAGCCCAGCGCACAAAACGATTACCGCGGAATATATGAAACCCCATACGACGCTTTCACAAACTACATGAACATATTGGGCGATTTTATAACGCGCGTAAACAATCTATATCCCGATATTGACAACGAAGAACTTTCGTCCTTGCTCACTTCAATAAAGAATCAAGAAGAAGAAATTGAAATGAAAGACAAGGAAATTGTAAAGTTGCGCGCCATAATAACAAAGCTCACGCGAGAAAGCGAAAAAAGCAAAAAGCCGACCAAGAAAACAACAAAAGAAAAAACCGTAAAAGTAAAAGAAGCAAATTAAAATATAATCCAAACAATAGCCATAATTGCAAATTAAAGGCATAACAACATGGCACACTCCAAAATAACCGGTTATTTCCTGTCATTGCTCAAGGCTTCTCTCGATACAAGACAGCCAATTCCTTCTGAAAAGCTAACAACTGATGAATGGGCACAAATATTCGAGATGTCAAAAAAGCAAAACATGACAGCACTATTATCTGCGGGAATAGAGCGTCTTGACCAAGAGGTTCTACCCCCACGGCAGGTTTTGCTGCAATGGCTGGTTGCCAACGAGTGTGTACGCAAGCGTAACATTGTCATGAACCGAGCTTCGGCCGGAATACAAAGCAGGCTGGCAAAAGACGGTTTCGCCTCATGCCTGTTAAAAGGACAAGGCGTTGCTTCATATTACCCGGACCCGTACAAGAGGATTCCAGGAGACATCGATTTGTGGGTGGACTGCAACAGGCATGATTTCATTGCGTATATAACCGAGCGGTTCCCTAATCCGGACATAAAGTATCGAGACATAGACGTTTTAATATCAAAGGACATAGAAGCTGAATTCCATTTCACGCCCGCCGTGTTCAACAACTATTTCAATAATGCCCGGCTTCAGGAATACTTCAGGAGCAACAAAAGCCTGCAATTCAGGAATTACGTTGTTTTAAGTACCAGCGGCGAAAAAGTATGCACGCCTACCAACGATTTCAACAGAATATATCTCCTTGTTCATCTGTTCAATCATTATTTGTATGAAGGAATCGGGCTCAGACAGTTTGTTGACTACTATTTCTTGCTCAAACAAGGGTTTACACAAAAAGAGAAAGAAAACAACATACAAACGCTACGCGAACTTGGCCTTATGAAGTTTACGGCCGCTACGATGTACATACTGAAGGAATGCCTTGGTTTGGAAAATAACCTCCTTCTAACAGAACCCAATGCAGATGAAGGCAAACAACTCCTCAACTGCATACTGCAAGGAGGCAACTTCGGCAAATACGACCCCAGGAACGAAGCGCGTATTACATACTCGCTTGCCACTTTCTGCCGCCACATGAGCCGCAACACACATTACGTAAAATCATATCCAGGCGAAGTGCTATCGTCCCCATTCTTCAAATTATGGCACTATTGTTACAGAAAAGCGAATAGATACATATAATTATAAAACAATGAACAAACATCTAACAGCCATAATTACCGCACTGTTCATCGGCACCAACATCAATGCAGCCGGCGGTGATGTAGTGCTTCCCGCGGCCATACCCGTTTATGTCGAAAGATTTGATTGGGCATTAGGCTCCGGCGGAAATGATGGCAACTGGGCGAGCAAAAACATGAATACCGCAAGGAGCACATGGGAAAACATGACGCTTTCCAGCTGCACTGAAGCAAATACATGCATTTGTGTAGGCACAACATCGTATGAAGGAAAAATAACCTTGACCGACATGCCTAAGACGGAAGGGTTTGTTACCATGCGTGCAGGGTCGTTTCTCAATAAAGACAGGGACAAGGCCACAATAATATTCGACAATCTGATAGAATCGACTGCCCAGCTAAACACGGAGGAGTTTTCGTGTGTACGGAAAGCATTTTTCGACACAAAGAGCGATAGGACATTAATAATTAAAGGAGACGACAGCAAATATAACTACAGGTTCTATTTCGACGATCTTGTAGTCTACTCCGTAACTACCGACATCGAAAAACTCAAAACCGCGTCGCGCATATTGCTCGCTACAGAGCCGTATTCCAAAGAACAGATACAAATACTCCAGCAAGTCGTCAAGGAGAACAAGAACCTCACATCCATAGACCTATGGTCAATAGAAAGCGTTGAAGAGCCGTTCGAACTTCAACCGGCCAATCCGAACTGCATTATATACGACCCTAACCATAACGTCACAAACACAGTAAACGTCGCACGTTGCTCCGGCACAAAAAAAGATGTCAATACATACGTTTGCGAGAACCTCGTGATAAAGGACGGTTACCCTTTCGACGCCATATACAGTTTCACGGCAACGAACGTTTCCTACGACAGGGCATTTGCCAACACCGGCGAAGACTATTTCTCTACCGTCTGCCTGCCTTTCGCCATAGACAAAGACAATCCGCAAATAGCAAAACTCCTGAAGTTTGTTGAACTGAAACAGGAGGACAATCAGATAATATTCGACGACGCCGACATCATACCGGCCAATACGCCGTGCGTTATTTCCGTACTCGACAAACAGCCGTTTCTCGACATGAAAAACGTCAACGCCAGAATAGAAGCCTCCACCCCACGCATTATATGGAAAAGCGTGTCCGACAACGCCAGCAACGCCGAAAAGGAAGAAGCCGCCAGAATCTGCAAATTATACGGCACATACGAAACACGCACCGATATTTCCACGAACAACGAAATGATAGTTTACGGATTTTCGGGCGGGAAGTTCGTACAAGTTGGCGAAGGCTGCACATTCAAGCCGTTCCGCGCATATATAACGGCAGACCGCAACAACGCACCCGCCCTTACAAAAGAACTGAACCTTGCAACGAAGAACGGATGGGTTAACATAAAAAACATACAGAACAGCAGCACAAACAATGAAACAACCGTTTTCTCAACCGACGGAATACTGCTGCGCAAAGCACCAACCTACAGCAAAGCCATAGAAAACCTGCCAAAAGGCATATATATAATCAACGGAAACAAAACGATAATAAAATAGACATCATATAGACATGAAACGCAAATACCAAAAACCGGAAATAATATCAGTCACACCGCTGCCGCAAGACTGCTTCATGCAACAGATTTTCGACACAATGTCGCCCTCGAGCGTACACGACACTGAAATGGAATCGAACGAATACGACGACTCTCGCTCTGATTTATGGTTCGACTTCGACGAACGGAGACCATAACCCCACCCCAACCACGCGCGGCATACCCGCCGCGCTGCACATGTTTTTACAGACAAAAGCGCATTTTAAATACCCTGTCGTAAACGCGCATTGGCAGGAATGAAAACCCACACGGGAGCAAAGAAAAAATACGTGCCTTGTATTTTAAAATATGTCTGACATATTTTGAATTATGTCAGACATATTTTTTCCTGCATTTCTGAAAGTGTAAAACAACACAGACAAACGCCGTCGTCCTATCTTCAAACCGGTGGAAAATTCTTGTTACTTCGCTATGAACTTGCGGCCTTTGCTTACGTACACGTTGCCCGGAACGGTCTTCAACACCCGCTGCCCCGAGAGGTCGTAAACCGGAGCGTCCGCGTCGCTTTCCCCGGCCGCACCGTCTGTCGTAACCTTTATTATGCCCACCTGCTCGTCGGTAAGCTCAACGATGTCCTTGAACGTGGGAGCCAAGGCATTCTCGCGGTAAACGTTCTTCATGCCCTTGGGCACATACAGTATCGTGTTGGCAAAGTGGTAGTTCGGGTAATCGCCCACGTAGATGTGAGGCTTGCCGAGCAGGTAAAGCCCGTCGAGGTTGTCTATTACCTTTACCGTCTGCTCGTCCTTCAACGTCACCTGGGCTTCCAAATCCCAGCCACCGCCGTTCACAACTATCTTCTTCAGCTTGGGGCAATCGCGGAAATCGGGCAGCACGAACGTGTTCCTGCCCTCGTCCGGCCCCCAGAAAGTCGCGCTCTCCAAGTTCACGCAATCGTCGAAAGCGTTGGCCGCATTTACATACGACAGCGTCACGCTCTTAATCCCGCTACCCACGAAAGCCGAATCGAAAACTCTCATCTCATCCTCCCCTACGTATTCATCAATTTTGTATGGCTCGCTGCAAGTCACGACGTCGCACTCCAAGCTGCGGCAGTTCTTGAAAGCGCAAGTATCAATCCTTCTGATTTCTTCCCACCTTAAAGTTTTCCCGTACCCAGAGCCGTTAAAACTGATTCCTTTTAAATTTACGCAATCCTCAAAGCAACCTTTACCTATGCCCTCCCATAAAAAATAAGAAGAAGAAACAGATTCTTTGTCCTCATTAACATTCGCATATTCCAACGCCGTACAACCTTTGAATGCGTCGTCAATGAACAGCGTCCTACCAATATCTATGGATTTGAGATTCACGCAATTACGGAACGCGCCGGAATATACCTCTGCATTTGGGACCGAGACATGCCCGGAAATGCCCGTGTTGCCTTCAAAAGCGTAAGCACCTATCTCTTCCAGACTTTCAGAGTTTATATTATACAACTTGGTGCAGCTTTTGAAAGCGTACGCTCCGATCTTTTTCAAATTTCCGGAACTAATGTTTATCAACAAATTGTCGCAGCCAATGAAAGCCCCTTCACCTATTGTCTCTATGTCATCCCAATTGCCTACATAACGCAGGTTCCCGCAGCCGAGGAACATGTAATTGCCGATGTCTTTCACTATGTGCTGGTTCTTGCAGCGGAACGTATCGAGTTTCGTGCAATAAGCAAACGCTGAATCGCCGAAAGATAATATGTTAGGCTCCTCCAAACCTGTTTTATCATAAACTGTAATGCTGTCATCACCGAGGTCGCAAACCTCCAGGTTCTCACAACCGTAAAAGGCTTTTGACCCTATACATATAAGCGGGTATTTACGATTGAGATATGAGGGATCGACCCATCTTTCATATTTATCAAAATAGCCGCCCCATTCCGGGAACGTAATCTTGACACGCTTAAGCGTTTTACTGCCGTTGAAAACGTTGCTCGCTATGCCGCGCAGGCTCTTGTCAGTCAATTCCACGCTTTCTATTTTGTCGCCCCATTGGTTTGTCATGAGGTAGTTAAGGTAAGTTTCATCACTGCCGAGCCCCACTCCTTTGCCGCGCTTGGCATAGTTCTTAATTGGCTTCCCTTCGTACATTACGGTCTTTGCTATCAACACCGGCTCTTTGCCTTCCAACGCATACTTGTCACTGGAATAGCCATCTATATACCCAACGAATTTTTTATTGTTAATCATACATTCGTAATCACCCTCGACGTACAGGGTATCCACGTACAGTTTCTCGCCCGAGGAACTGTAAACGCCGCGTATCATATTGGGAATAGTAAGGCTGTTCAGGTGGTTTTTCTGTTTTATTATGAAATCGAGATCCACGAAGAACAGGTTTATATCCGGCATTGAAGGAATAACAAAATTATCGGATACTGGAATTTTAACGTCTACCAAGGTATTTGCCAAACACACACCATCATGTATTGACGGATCGGGAAAGAGTGCAAAATCCACTCCTACCAACGTTATGCCTTTTGTATAATATTCACATGTTTCCAAGAACACGTAGCCGCCACTCTCCCACCGCATTTCAAAAGTTTCCCAAGTATTATCCCAAAAACTGAGCTTTGATTCATGCGCTGTAGATATATGTTTCTCATAGTTTACTAAATGGAATTGGTCATAAGTCGCGGTATTCCAATCGCGGACTACCCCTGGCCATGCCGTGCTTCCGCTATACTTCCAACCAGCTCCTTGCGAATAAGCTGCAATTACGCACATTGCCGCAATTATCAACGAAAATATCCGTTTCATAACGTTTTCTTTTTAAAGTTTCTTTTTTACATTCTACCATTTATAAAAACATCAGAGACTTGTCAAACCGGGGCGCTACATTGCATATTGCCGCTAAGGGCAACGGCAAAGGCGTTGGTTTCCACAACATAACTTATATCCGTGTATAACGGTATGCGCCGTCGCCCGGGATTATGAGTAACGTAGCTTGTCGTACCTTTCTTAATACCTGTTTATTTTGTTCGAAATATAATAAAAACCGTATATTATCAAAAAGCACAACTCAATATTTTCTATATTTTATTATTCATTAACTCATTCTGTCATCCGTAATTTACAAATCATACAATTGCTTCGTTTTAATCATGTCTGCCAATAAAAGCACACCAATGCGTAATAATTCAATGTTTTGCGCTTGAAACCACACGGATTTCACTTTGGACGGAAGCTGTTTTATAGTTTAAGTTCCGAGTTTTAAAAGTCGGGATTTTCGTCTCCGCTTTTGGCATAAAAACGATATAAAATTTTGCACTGCTTTGGGACGTGGTCAAAAATAGGTCGGACATATTTTAAAATACAAGGCACATATTTTAAAATATGTGCCTTGTATTTTTTCTTTTCTCCGAGGTAGTTGTAACCATCTGAAAATGAGATGTGATTCCGTACTGCTCTTTTTGTCTGTTTCCCGCGCCCGGTTTCCGCTGCTGCGGATGTCTGTTTTACGTAACTAACCGACGACAAATTTGCCCGAACTCTTATCAAGGGTAAAAACAAGCAAAACCTAAAGTACACCAACAATATTCAAAATTGACAAATACATAACAGAAACAACCTATATATCATATCTGCTTGGTCTTGAAAAGCCTGCTTCTCGCTATAGTTTATATGCATATTCAAATCTGCCGGTAGTTTTTAAGGCAAAAATAAAATACCCGCTGCGAAATCGCAGCGGGTATTTGGGTTTTAACAACTATAAGATTGATTACTTGTTGTTGTATTTTGCCATGTGCTCGATAAGGTCAACGAGTTTGTTGGAGTAACCGATTTCGTTGTCATACCAAGAAACAACCTTAACGAAGTTGTCGGTGAGGTAAACACCTGCATTAGCGTCGAAGATAGAGGTGAGCTTGCAGCCGAGGAAGTCGCTTGAAACAACTGCGTCTTCGGTGTAGCCGAGGATACCTTTCAGTTCGCCCTCGGAAGCCTCTTTCATTGCAGCGCAGATAGCTTCTTTGGTAGCCGGCTTCTTGAGGTTAACGGTGAGGTCAACAACCGATACGTCGAGGGTCGGAACACGCATTGAGATACCGGTGAGTTTGCCATCGAGTTCGGGGATAACCTTGCCTACCGCCTTAGCAGCACCAGTAGAAGAAGGAATGATGTTGCCTGCAGCTGCACGGCCGCCGCGCCAGTCTTTGCGCGAAGGACCGTCAACGGTCTTCTGGGTTGCGGTTGTAGAGTGAACGGTTGTCATAAGACCTGTTTCGATACCGAACTTGTCGTTAAGAACCTTAGCGATAGGAGCCAAGCAGTTGGTTGAGCAAGAAGCGTTCGAAACGATTGTCTGGCCTGCGTATGTATCGGTATTTACGCCGCATACGAACATAGGAGCCTGGCGGCCGTCTTCGCCTTTCTTGGAAGGTGCGGAAAGAACTACATATTTAGCGCCTGCCTGGAGGTGTTTCTCAGCCTTATCCATAGCGAGGAACAAACCGGTTGATTCAACTACGTATTCTGCACCGATTTCGTCCCATTTCAGGTTTGCGGGATCCATTTCAGCGGTGATACGGATCTTTTTGCCGTTTACCACGAGCTGGCCGTCCTCTATCTCAACGGTACCGTTGAAGCGTCCGTGCATTGTGTCATACTTCAGCATGTAAGCCATGTAATCTACATCGAGGAGGTCGTTGATACCTACAACCTGCACGTCATCGCGCTCCTGGATTGCGCGAAATACGAAACGGCCGATACGGCCGAAACCATTAATACCTACTTTAATCATTTGTTTTACTGTTTTATTAGGTTGATTATTAAGTTTAAGTTCTTTTTCCGGCGCAAAATTACGAAATTGTTTTTACTTTTACACAACTAATAATACAATAAAAATGACAAAGACCAAATTTATTAAGGATTTTAAAGAGTTCGCCATTAAAGGCAACGCTGTGCAACTGGCTGTAGGTGTTGTCATAGGCAGCGCGTTCGGCAAAATAGTATCGTCGATAGTAGACGACATAATCATGCCCCCACTCGGTTGGCTAATAGGCGGCGTAGACTTTACCGACCTGAAAATCAAGCTGCCCCAAAACCCGCTGAATCCTGACGTGCAGGTTACTATCAACTACGGCAACTTCATACAGGCTACAATCGTGTTCATCATAGTAGCTTTCTGCGTGTTCTTGCTCGTTAAGGGCATGGCGGCGCTCTCGCGCTCTAACAAAGAGGAGGAAAAGCCTAAGGCTGCACCCGCACCGTCGAAAGAGGAAGTTCTCCTTACCG
The DNA here is from genome assembly GCA_900550635.1 of uncultured Prevotella sp. Taxonomy (GTDB): domain Bacteria; phylum Bacteroidota; class Bacteroidia; order Bacteroidales; family Bacteroidaceae; genus UBA6398. The sequence goes on from URSZ01000044.1 coordinate 14,426, forward strand.
AAATTCGCGACCTGCTGCGTGAACAAAAAGGCGGAAAATAAAGCAAACTGAATACGGGTACACCTGTTACCGTATAAACATATCCCGGATTCACCGGCGACTTTGTAATGAAAAGCCGCCGGTGAGTTTTTTATATCTCCCACTGCCGGCAATGAATAAATATCCGCTACTTACAGGCACGTTTTAGAGAGATTCAGAAAGCGCAATCCGGGCAAAGAAAAATTATGTCCGACCTATTTCGAAATATGTCAGACATATTTTAAAATATCTCAGACATATTTTTTTCAACGTCCCGTGGGCTTATAATTATTTGCATGAAAGGAATATCCGTTGCCTTTCATTTTTTATCCAAAACAGCTCGGCGGATGCCTGTAAATATTCATCAGCCACACAAATAATGAATAAAAAAAAATTTCCCCGTGCGGGCATGTTTGCCTGCACGGGGAAACGTTATCGCCGGTAACCGGATTATTCGGCTGCCGATATTGCCTGTATGTCGTTATACAGTTTCTTGGCCTCGCCAAGTGTAAGAGCGTGGCTGTACATCCTCACGAGAGCCACTTCGCCCTCGAGCTGGAATTCGGCTATATCGGCGTCGTACGAGGCGTCGCCGCCAATGCAGAAGTACTGTGCATTGCCTTGGGGATAATCCATAAGACCGGTTACGGATACGCTTCCGGCAGCCTGGCCGTCAACGTACACGCGCAATTCGCTCTTGTCGTAGTCGTAAACACCGATAATGTGATAGAAACGATCCCGTTCGGGTTCAATGCCTGTATATGCCGTTGCGTACTGGCCGGAGAACATACCCCACACCTCAATATCATCCGTAGGTTCTATACCGAAGCCGCCGGTTTGCTGCGAACTTACGATACAAGGCTGGTTGCTTCCGGGGTTGTTGATTACGGCAAGCACCTCGAGCGAGAAGCTGCCGCTCATTGCGTCGTGTATGGTTCCGCTGGTGCCGTAAGGAACGGCATAGTATTCCTGGTTGTCGGTTGCGCTGAACTTAGCCACCCAGCGCTGGTACGTATCGTTGAAATACGTCTGCGGCACCGTGTTGCCTGTGCGCACCTCTGTTGCAACGGGAGAAACATCCTTGACTGCGCCGTTCTCGCCGAACACGATGTCCATAAGGTCGGCTACGGGAGCTACCTCGACGGGAGTGTCATCTTCGCCGGGAACACTCTCGGCCACATCCTGGTATGTGCGGTACATGCAGTACACCTCGTCGCGCGTTACGGCGCGGGAGTACATACGGGCTGCAATAATCTGTCCGTCGAACGCACCGTCGCATGTCAGGTCGCCGCCTTTGCTTGCGTCACCGCCTATTGCTACCCATGTAGAGCCTTCAGACGGCAATGTGGGTTCTCCTACAACGGCAACTTCTCCAGCCGGGAAACCGTTCACGTAAATGCGCGCCATGCCTTCAGCCTTGTTGTAGGTCGCTACCACGTGGTAGAATGAGCCGAGGCTTGCATATACATTGGTATTTGCCACATTATATTCTTTGCTCTCGCCATTCTGCACCCCGAGATAGAACGTTATCCTGCCGTTGTCGAGCTCTATGCCCTGGCCGCCGTCCTGCTGGGAACTGAGCGGGCAGAACCATCCGCTGTTTATTGAATTGCAACGGAAAAGCACCTCGTATGTAATTTCGTTAAGCATAGCGTCCGAAACCTTCTGGGTGTTAGTATAATCAGCCTTGTAGAACTGGTTATTGTTCCCTTGGAACTGCGCTGCGTTACTTTGGTAAGTATTGTCGAAATAAGGCAGCGGCTCTGTCTGGCCCTTTTCTATCACGAACGTTCCCGTTGCGTCCGAAGGTTCTCCCATGTCATTTATTACAAGGTCGAGCAGGTCGGGTTTGGGAGCAACCGTACCCGGAGCAGGAGTGTAGCTGCCCACGGTGAACGGCTCGCTCGTAATAGGCTCGGAGGCGTTGCCGTAGGGGTCGTAAGCTATTACCTCGGCATAGAGTTCTTCGCCTTGCGGCAGGCCGTTCAAGGTGATACTGCGCGTTTCTGGCATTTCGCTTCCAAGGTAGAAGATAGAACTTCTGTTGCCGGTTGCCACTTCCTCGCCTGCGGAGTTCTTGACGGAGACTTTATAGTAAAGCACAACGTCATCGTCAACGGCTTGCGTGAAAGTAATTGTGCGCTCGTCCGACTGGCCCTCCTCTGTCGTTACTTGCGCGTCGGGGAAATAAGGAGCTTCGCCGCCGGTGTAAGAAGCGTAGGGCATGTTGGTGCCGTCGTAGGGAGCACCGAAGTTCCACGAAGGCTCTATTTCCTCACCACGATGTGTATCGATACGACGAACGTTTACATTTGTGAGGTCTTCTACCGAAACAATCACACCTTCCTGCACCTCTGTATAACCTTCAGGAGTTTCACCGTCTATGTCCATTCCCGGATTTATCCAGCAATTCAGCGTACCGCCGTCATCTATGCTGGTGAATGCACCCTGCCACAAGGCTTTCGGGTCGCGGAGCGAGAAGTGAGTGTGGCCGCAGAAGTGGATTATCTGCGGATAGTCCTTGAATATGTCATACAAATCTCGGTTTCCCCAACCGCCTTCTTCGTCAGAAGACCCGTGCGTCGTGCCGTAAACAGGAATGTGCGTAAATACGAAAATCGGACGTCCTGCATACCTTACTGCCGCGTCGGCAAGGCTCTCACGCAGGAATTCCAAGTCGTCTTCACTATAGTCTCCCTCGTTGCTTCCAGAGAGACCTACATATATGAACGGGTATCCCTTGATGTCGAAATATTTGCTGTGGTCGTGACCGAGGGCGTTGTAGTTTTCCAAGGCGTTTGCGCCTACAAACCATTCATGGTTACCCATAACGTAGTAGCGTGCCACGTATGACGGCAGTATAGACTCGTCCTCGAGCACGGAGCGGAATTCTTCGTACTGCGCCGGCTGTCCGCCGTCGGTAAGGTC
>URSZ01000045.1 GCA_900550635.1 uncultured Prevotella sp.
ATGCGTTGCGGCGATTAAATATGCGCCGCCGTCATTCCGCCCTCAGTGCTTCTATGGGTTTTACCTTTACGGCCTTGCGCGCGGGTATAAGCCCGGCCACCACTCCGGCGGTTATCATCACTACGAGAGCCTCGACGCATGTTAGTATGTCGACCGTGGGGTTGGAGAAAAGCGTCATCGTCATATTGTCGACCGTTACGGTGTATTTCCCGCCCACGTAGTTGAGGTATTCGGTGGCGAGTACGCCGAGCACCATGCCGGCGTAGCCGAAAAAGGTGGTTATCACCACGCTTTCCACTATCACCCCGCGCAGTATCGTCATGGGGCGCGCGCCGAGGGCCTTGCGTATGCCGAATTCGTGTGTGCGCTCGCGCACGGTGATGAGCATTATGTTGCTTATGCTCACCACGCCGCTCAGCAGCGTGAGTATGCCTATTACCCAGAGCGTCACGCGCAGTATATCGAAAGCCTTGTTCATTTCTTCTGCGCCTGCGCTTGTGTTGAACATCCATACGGCCTCCCCGTCGTCGGGGGCGTATAAGTGCACGCGGCTGGCTATGGCGCGGTAACGCTCGTCGAAGCGGTCGACATCCTCGTGCGACGTTATGCCGTGCGTGCGCAGCATTATTTTGTCGAGGTTGTTGCCCTTGTTGTATATCGATTTCAGCGTGGTGTAGGGGACGTACATGTCGTTGTTGCCCCGGTGGTAGGAGCATACGCCCACCACGCGGAATACTCCCCCGCCAGCCGTGACGTATTTGCCCACGGCGTTTTCGCGCGTGCCGAACAGGTAGTCGGCGTCGTTTTCGGAGATTACGATTGCCTTGCGCCGCTGCCGCATGTCCACTTCGTTAACGAAGCGTCCGGCGAGCATGTTGTCGGTGGCCGTGTTCATTTCCTTGTACGCGGGTGACACGCCTATGAGCGTGCGTGTGAGGTGTTGTTTTCCATGATGCACGGTGATGTCGCTTTGTGTTACCTGTGCCGAGGTCTTGCGCACCGTTCCCTGGAAGTTGGTTGAGGCGATTTGCATGTCGCGCGTGTCAATCTGCACGCGGCGTCCCTCTTTCATCCCGTGGTAGGGCTTTGACGTTATTCCGCTGAAGATGTTCATCACGTCCAATGCCAACGCGCCCCTCATGTCAAGGAAGGCGTTGATAATGCCGTTGCCTGCCCCGAGGAGCACGATGAGCAGGAAAATTCCCACAGATACCGATATTCCCGTCAGGGCCGTGCGCAGTTTGCTGCGGCGCAGTGTTGCGAGTATTTCTTGAAAAGTGTCAAACATAGGGTATGTGCCGTTAATCGTCGGGCGGATTCCCGGTTTCGTGGAATGCCGGTTTGCCGCGCCTTTATTTTATTATTCCTCCCGCGCCGAAGGGCGAGGCGTCGTGGTGGAGGTTCTCCTCAATGTTCTCGATAATGCCGTCGCGCAGGTGTACTATCTTGTCGGTAACGTTGGCCACGCCGCTTTCGTGGGTCACGACGACTATTGTCATGCCGTCGTTGTTCAGTTGGCGCAGTAGCTGCATTACCTCCACGGACGTGCGGCTGTCTAATGCGCCTGTGGGCTCGTCGGCAAGTATTATCTGCGGACGGGTGATGATTGCGCGGGCTATGGCAACGCGCTGTTTCTGTCCTCCGGAAAGCTCGTTTGGCATGTGGTGGGCGTGGTCCTTTAGTCCGAGGCGTTCAAGGTATTCCATGGCCAGCATGTTGCGCCGCTTGCGGCTCACGCCCTGGTACATGAGCGGGAGTGCCACGTTTTCGAGCGCGTTCTTGAACGGGATGAGGTTGAACGACTGGAACACGAAGCCTATAAGGCGGTTGCGGTAGTCGGCCGCCTTGTTCTCGCCCAGGTTCTTAATGGGAGTTCCTGCCAGGGTGTATTCGCCGCTGTCGTAAGTGTCGAGTATGCCCATGATGTTGAGCAGTGTGGACTTTCCCGAGCCCGAAGAACCCATTATTGAAACGAACTCGCCCTTTGCGATGTCGAGCGAAACGCCTTTGAGCACGTGCAGCTTGGTTCCGTTGTCGTAAGTCTTGTTGATGTCTTTGAGGTGAATCATTGTTTTGCGTTTTTATCCGCTTTACGGTGTTCGTTGTATAGTTTTTCGATTTCTTCAATGCCTATGCCGAGCATGTCCATGCGGTTGAACATCTCCGGAAGGAAGGTCCCGAAGAAATCCTCTTTGTAATGCCTGACGATAAGTTGCCTGGCGTCGGGCGAGATAAAGTAACCCAAGCCGCGCCGTTGGTAAATAACGCCCGTCTGTTCGAGGTAAGCGTATGAACGCAGGGCGGTGTTGATGTTTACTTCCATGCGTGCGGCATATTCCCGCACCGAAGGAATGCGTTCATCCTCGTTGTAAACGCCAAGCATTATCTCGTCGGCAATGCGTTCGGCTATCTGTATGTAGATTGCTTTGTTTTCGTTGAATTGCATGTCGTTTGTGATAATGTTTCTGTTCATGTGCGGCGACGCCGGCCAAGGAAGTCGGACAACTTCTTGTGCGTGACTTGCATTCGCTTAAAAATCAAGTATGACAGGCAGATGTTTACCGCCGTGAGCAAGAGGAATACCCCTATGTTTATTACGAAGTCGCTTACAAGCGTTTTAGCGTTGAGAAAGAAAGTTACCGTGTGGTCATCCTTGAGCATTCCGGCCGTGAAGAACGACAGCATAAGGAGCACGGCGCTCGTTATGAGCCAGCTTCCTTTCTTCCAGATAGTTCCGCCGAGGATGTAGCACGAGAACAGCCACAGCGCGATAAAAAACAGTGTCGTAATGCTCGTTATTTCTTGCGGGTTTATGTTGTTCCCGTAGTAAGTTATCTGTCCGAGGAAGCCGAACGGGTTGAGGTACTGCCAGGGCTGCGACATGTTGGTGTGCAGCTCCTCGCCGCTTTGGAAAACGAAGTGCAGACCAAGGAACAGGTAATACAGCACCACATGTATGAGTATTCCGAGGAGAATGCCGAACAGGCACATTACTATGCGCGAGAGGTATTTCTCGCTTTGGCGCGCGGGTAGCATTATCACGGCTATGCGCGTTTCCTTGCGGCGGCAGTCGTGCAGCATGAGTGCGCCCATCATTGTTATGAGCATAATGCTCGTGAGCGGGAAAACGTTCGACAGGGTGTAAGCCACGTCGTGGAACTTGAAACCGCTTTTAAAGTATTCGTCCAGGGAGAGGCCCTCGACCAGGAAAAACATGAAGAAGCCTATGCTTATGGCCGTTATTATCGTCTTGCGCAGCGTTATTATGTCGTTTGCCAGCACGGCCTTGAAGCGGGCGAACGAAAATCTGTCAGTTTGTGTTATGGTATTCATATTTTTGTGTTGTTAGGCGTTACCGGGCTGTTCCTGCCCGTTTATTATGTTGTTAATTGCCTCGGCCTTGCCGCTTACCACGGCGGTGAACAGCAGTTCGAGGTCGAGCGGGGTGTCTTCGTCGCCGTTGTTGGGGCATATCACCCTGTTGCCCTTGAGCGACGGCTGTGCGAATATGGCGTCGGCGACAGGCTCGTTCATGCCGCGCTCGTCGAAAGTCAGACGTGAGGTAATGTTATATGTGTCGCTGTTAAGGAGCACGCGCCCCGAGTCGATAATCGTCACATGGTCGAGCAGCGTGTCTACGTCCCTTACCTGGTGGGTGGAGATAAGCACGCTCTTGTCGTCGGTCATGGTGCGCGATATAGCGCGGCGGAACTGGCTTTTCGACGGAATGTCCAAACCGTTGGTGGGCTCGTCCATTAAAAGCAGGGGTACGTTCGTGGCGAGGGCAAAGCACACGTAGGCTTTCTTTTTGTTGCCCATCGAAAGTTCATTGAGCGGCATGTCTTCGGGCATGTCGAACGTGTCCAGGCTGGCACGCAGTGTTTCGTAGCTGAACTTGGGGTAAAACTTGGCATAGCGCCTTACGAACGTCATGAAGTTGCAGTCGGGGAGGTAGAATTCCTCGGGCAGGATGAATATCCTGCTCAATGTGGAAGGGCGGCGCTGCGAAGTTTCATCGCCCATGAAACGTATTTTGCCCCCTTGCGGGCGAAGCAGTCCCGAAATAAGGTAGAGCAGGGTTGATTTGCCGCTTCCGTTCTTGCCGAGAATCCCGTAGACATGTCCTTGGGGGAGGCAAAGGCTGAAGTCGCTGTACAAAGGATTGCGCTTGCCGTGATAACCGAAGCGGAGATGACTGATGTCTAACATAGTTTTGAACTGTTTTAGTGTTATAGTTAAATAGTACACTACAAAAGTGCAGAGTTTTTACTTACCTGCCAAATTTTCGGACAATTTTTTTTGAAATTCTTTTTGTTTCCGCATATAAAACGAGTTTCGTGAGCGATAGGTGACATGCTTTTGCATGAAAAAAGTACGCGCAGCCGTGTTTTTAATTGCCCAAGCGATTATAATCAGTGTAAACGTGTTTGCTTTTGGGCTGAGTGGTTGTAGGTGGAACGGTTGTCTGTCATAGTCCGATTATTCATTTTTGAAATAAAGGCGGCTTTTGGGAGTTCAAAAAATATGTCTGACATATTTTGAAATAGGTCAGACATATTTTAAAATACCTCGGACATATTTTTCCGCAGGTGCGGGGCAGCCCGAAAACCACTGTTCATCGGACTTGCGGGATTGCATGTTTATTCATCCGCAAAAGCGGCAGGAGGCGTGGCGCGGGATATGAACAAATCATGCTGTAACGGAGGATAAACAAAGCCGCCTGCACATGGGGGCGTGCAGGCGGCGGAAGTGTGTATATGCGTTGCCGGCGGTTTATTCCTTGAGCAGTTTTGCCCCAATTCCGGGGTATTGGCTCAGTGTTATCTTCCCGTCTACGATTTTCATGCCTTCAAAGCGGTCGTTGGCTATGAGCAGGTTGCCGTCGAGGTCGGCCCAGTCAACGAGCGGCGCGATTTGTGCCGCGGCGCTTATGCCGCACGACGTTTCGGTCATACAGCCCACCATTACTTTCATACCGAGCGAACGGGCTATTATGGCCATTTTGTAAGCCTCGTGCAGGCCGGTGCTTTTCATTAGCTTGATGTTTATGCCGTCGTAAGCCTGTTGCAGGCGTGGTATGTCGCCAATGCGCTGGAAGGCTTCATCTGCAATTATCGGCAGCGAGCTTCGGTCGCGCAGCCATGCGGTTTCCTCGAATTTTTCCTTGGGCAGGGGTTGCTCCACGAACAGGCAGTTGCGCTCGGCCAGCCAGTCAATCATCCGCAGGGCCTCTTCCTTGTCGTTCCACCCCTGGTTGGCATCGACGCAAATGGGTACGTCGGTCATGGAACGTATTATCTCTACGGTTTCCTTGTCGTTGTCGAGGCCCATTTTTACCTTTAGTATCTTGTATGGTGCGGCTTCCTGCACTTTCTGCCTTACCACGTCGGCCTTGTCAATGCCAATGGTAAAACTTGTGCATGGTGCCTTTTCGGGCGACAGTCCCCAAATCTTGTACCATGGCTGGTTCATGATTTTACCGAGCAGGTCGTGCAGGGCAATGTCTACCGAGGCTTTGGCGGCGGGGTTCTTCGGGGCTACGTTGTCAACGTAATCGAGTATGTCGTCAATTCGGAACGGGTCGGTAAATTGTGCGAGGTCGAGGCTGCCGAGGAATTTGGTGACGCTTTCAACGCTTTCGCCGAGGTAGGGGGGCATGGAAGCTTCGCCGTAGCCTGTTATGCCGTCGTATTCTATTTGTACCTGCACGTCGGGCGTTACTGTTCGGCTCGACTTGGCGAGGTTGAAGGCGTGGCGCAGTTTGAGTTCGTAGGGAAAGAACGAGAGTTTCAGTCCTGCGGCTTTCTTTTTTCCTGGCTTTGCTGAAGATATAAGGCTTTTGGCCGATGTTATTTGCGGGGCTGCAGCGAGAGCCAGGCCTGCGCCTGCCGCTTTTATGAAGTTTCTTCTGTCCATGGTGCTTATGGCATTTTATATATTGTATGATAGTAGCTTTGTGGCAATTTTTTGTCAGAGGTTGAAATACCAGGGGTGGTTCTTTACCGCGGTTATTCCTTTTGTGCCTATCTGCCCTTCAATCCGGCTTATCGAGAGGAACGGCGTGGACAGGTAGCCGTCTGCATCGGGGTCGACGCTGTTTATCTTCACCCGGCCGGAGCAGTGTATGTAGTTTCCGTTGTCGAGGTATATTGCCACGTGGGTTACGCGGCCGCTGCGTGTACCGAAGAACAGGAGGTCGCCCGTGCGTGCCTGCCGCCAGTCGGCCGCAGCGATTTTCTTGCCAGTGAGTGCTTGCTGCCAGGCGTCGCGCATGAGTATCACGCCGTTGGAGAAATAGCTTATCTTTGAAAGTCCCGAGCAGTCGGTCATCTTTGTTGACGTTCCGCCCCAGAAATACGGCGAGCCCATCATGCGCCGCGCCGTGCTTTCCACTCTCTTTGTGTCGAACGGCTGTGCCGCCCAGATAGATAGCTCCTCTACGTCAGACTTGTTAACGTACCCTTCGCGGCCGTCGGGCGTGGCAACCTTGATGTACTTGGATTTCTTTCCTTTGTACTCAAGTATGTCGCCCATTACGAGGTCGCTGACTGTTGCGCCTTTTTTCGGCTCGCTCGTGAGTTGCGACTGGTAGGCAGTGACTATGTAACGTTTTGTTTCTTTCCATGCCGAGAGCTTTGTGCTGTCGAGCATGACCAATGAATAGCCGGGTATGTAGGACACGTATGTGTCGGGAGTCTCGACTTTGTACCAGTCGTCTGCCTTGGCTATGATTTTTACTGGAGTGCCCATCGTCGACTGCGTTGCCATGCCTGCGCTGTGGTAAGGGTCGGTGTACATGGAGGCTACCGATACGCGCACGAGCCCCCATTCTTTTTCGGGTTTGCTCTTGTCTATCCGTATGAAGGAGTCGATATGCAGTGACGAGCTGAAATCCTTGTATTCCAGGTTCCCGCCGCGCCATTCAACCTCGCCGGCCTGATTGTCGACAGTTTCGCAGCGTATGAATTCCTTTTCAGGGTCGAAAGGTTGGTTTGTGTTTTCGTTGGCAGCAAAGCGATATACATCTATTCCTGTTTTGTAGTAATCGCTAAGCGGTTCGCCTACCATTGTTCGCCCGAACGATACGTCGGTAGGTACCCAGCCAACGCCTTCGAAGTAAGTCTCGGCCCAGTCGTGGTAATTCAGCTCGTGGGGGTAAAGCATGTATCCGCTTTCCCAGCGTGCCGGTATTCCGATAGAACGCACCAAGGCGATGTAAAGCAGCGTTACCTGGCCGCAGTCGCCGTGCCCGTTATCGAGAACGTACTCGGGAATGTTCGGTATTGTACTGTATTCGCGCGCTCCTGCCCAGGGGAAATTCGATACTATCCAGTCGTAAATGATTGAAGCCTGGAAAACAGGATTCTTTTCGTTGCCTACAATCGAGCGGGCCAGCTTTTCCATACGGTCACTCTTTATAATGTGCGGGTATTCGTCAGAGGTGTATTTTTTATAGGTATCCGACGTCTTGTCGTAGGGTTTAAGGCGCGAGAGTATTTCGGCGCGGTCGATATGCCGTTCGCCCACGATGTAACTATAGGTTATTTCGAAATGCGTGGGCTTGCCTTTTTGCGCTGTTCCTTCCATGTAGGCCGTATGTTGCAGGCTGTTCTTCGAGAGAGTTACGTCGTGCGAGGATTTTATCAACCGTATGTCCGATTGACGCATGTTCTCGAACGGGAAAGGCATCCACACGCGCAGGGTCTCTCCGTCGGGAACAGCGTCTGCCTTAACGTCAATGGAGAAAGTTATCTGGCACTTGTGGTGGTTGCGAACGCCATTCTCGTCGGCTTCTGTGGCCATTGCTTCGTTGTAATATTTTTCGAGGTATTTGTAAGTTTGTTTGCGCGACGCCTCATTCTGGCTGCTGAAGTCGTCATTGTTGAGCAGGAAGAAGTTGCCGATAGAGCGGCGGAACCACATTTCCTTGCCGTCCAAGGTGTCGGCTTCGATGTATTTCTTCTTTTTCCACAAGTCTATCTTTTCGTCGGTTACGCCCTGCATACGTTCGCTTATCTGTCGTTTGCCTTCATCGGGGGAAAGCGAAAAGTCCTTGCGGATACGGTAAATAGTACGTTGCAGCGAGTCGATTAGGATGTAATGTTCTTTCTTTTCGTTTTCGGAAAGGTTGTTGAGCAATGTCTCGGCTTTGTTTAAATCGCCGTCCAGGATATTTTTTATCGCTTGTTCCTTGAAACTTTGCGCATATGCGTTACCGGCTGTCATGGCAAGGCAGCACAATAGCGCGGCTGTGAATTTAAGAACGGTATGTTTCATATATTATATGTGTTTTTTCAGTTTTTTAGTCCAAATGGCGTATCCCGCCTCATTTATATGCAGCCCGTCTGTGCTCAGTTCTTTTTTCATGGAGTTGCTATCGGGTTCTTTGAAAAGCGGAAAGAGGTCAATATATGTTATGTTTTCTTTTTCCGACAGTTCTCTAAGTTTAGCATTTATGGCGGGTACAGAATCCGTTTTTCCCGCGAGGCGTTTATATCTGTTGAAGCTTTCGTTTATTGGCAGAAGGCTTTGAAGGTAAAGTTTTGTTTGCGGTGATTCGGTGCGTATCTTTTTAACGATACGTTCCACCGACGCTGCAATCTCGTTTACCGACAGGTCGTGCGAAAGGTCGTTTATTCCGGCCATAAGGAACAACTTGGCGGGGTGTCCGGGCAGAATCTGGTAAAGGCGGTCGTACATGCCGGGTATGTCGTCGCCGATAATGCCGCGGTTGCGTATGTTCCCGTTGTCGAGCCGTGCGCTCCAGTTGCCTCCGTTCTCGGTAAGGCTGTTGCCCAGCATGATAATGTCGCTTGAGGTAACGGGTTTTTCTTCGTCGAACTGGCTGCGGCGTTCGTAGTAATGTTCGGTGTAAGTGTTTCCGCCTTTGACGAGTGCTCCGGCCACGGCATTTGCCACCAATGAACGGATACGCACAACGCTTGTTTCGTCAACGGGGTGCACGCTATGGGCGAGCAGGATGATGGAAAGGTGGTTTTCCGGGTCGATTACGATAGATGTGCCGGTATAGCCCGTGTGGCCGTAGGCCTTGTCGCTAAGCAGGTCGCCTACGTTTGAGGAATAGGGTGAGTAGCAGTCCCAGCCGGGCGTGCGTCCGAACTGTTTCAGGTCGGAAGGCACCGAAGTCATTGTCTTTACCGTGGCAGGGCTGAGTATTTGCCTGCCGTTTAACGAGCCGCCGTTGTCCAAGGCAGCACAGAGGAGCGCAACGTCGTCGGCAGTGGAAAATACACCGGCGTTCCCGCTTATGCCACCGTTCATTACGCGCGCCAGGGGGTCGTGTACCTGTCCGCGCAGCACTTTTCCGTCGGGTTGCTTTGTGGTGGGGGCGATAATTTCTTTCCAATCGTCGGATTTTCTGTCGGCCCAGCACGGGACATCTGTGCTTTCGCAACCGTCTTTGCCTTCAGCGCAGGGGATGTAGTCGGTGTGGTTCATTCCGAGTACGTCGAATATGTTGCGGCGGGCAAACTCGCGCAACGACATGCCGCTTATTCGTTGTATTATGTTTTGCAGCGTTATGTAGTTGAGGCAGCTGTATTGGAAATCCTTGCCCGGCTCGAAGTCGCGCCGCCACGAGGCTATGTAGCTCATCAGGCTGTCGGGCTGCGGCGCGCCGTAGCGCTTTTGCAGCTCGGCCACGGGTGCGTAGGCCGGCAGGCCTGAGGTGTGGGTCATGAGGTGGCTTATGCGTATGGTGCGTTTTGTCTTGCCGTCCTTGCTTTCCCAGTTTTTGAATCCCGGAATGTAGTTTTCCACCGGGTCGGTCAGGCGCAGTTTGCCGCGTTCCACGAGTATCATGGCGCATATCGCAGTTGACATTGATTTGCTGCACGAGGCCATGTCGAACACCGTGTTCGCAGTCATGGGCTCGCGTTCGGGATACACGCTCTTGTTGCCGTAAGCCTTTAGGTAGGCCATTTTGCCGTCCTTTACCACTGCGAGCACTGCTCCCGGCATGTTGCCGTTTTCTATGCCTTGCAGTATTATGCTGTCGGCGTAGGTAAGTCGTTCGGAACTCAGACCTACCGTATCGGGGACGGCACGTTAGAGTTTCTGCGCAATGCTCGTTTGTGTGCACAGCAGTGAGGCGCACGCGAGCAGTGATATTCTAATTACTGTTAATTTCATGATATGTAGTCGCTTTGTTTTGTCTGTAAGGCGATGTTGTTTTTGTCTGCATTGGGCTGCCCTTTGCGAGGCCTTTGTTTACGGCAGTTTTCAGAGGGGTCGGAGCAAATAAAAAATATGTCTGACATATTTTGAAATATGTGCCTTGTATTTTGAAAAAGGTCTGACATATTTTTTACGCCCTCGGGAAAGCGTTTTTATTTTCCGCTTCCGGTTTCCTGATTTTGGGTGTGCGATGAAACATATTTTAACGCTTTGCTTACCGACCCGTGCATGAGCAGCAGGGCGTGCGCCTTGTCGTGCCCGAGTCCCAGTTCGGACATGAGCATGCGTGTGCCGCGCTCCACGAGTTTTTTGTTGGTGAGCTGCATGTTTATCATGCGGTTTCCTTTCACGCGTCCGAGTTTTATCATGACAGAGGTTGAAATCATGTTTAGTATCAACTTTTGCCCCGTGCCCGACTTCATTCGCGAGCTGCCCGTTACGTATTCCGGCCCAACAATCATTTCAATTGGAATATCGGCCTCGGCGGCAAGCGGGCTGCCCGGGTTGCTCGTTATGCAGGCAGTGAGTATTTTGTGCTCGCGTGCGTGGTGGAGCGCGCCTATTACGTATGGCGTCGTGCCCGAGGCTGCAATGCCTATGAGAGTGTCGTTTTTCGAAATATCGTGTTCCTGCAGCTCTTCCCAGCCTTTGTCGTAGTCGTCTTCGGCATTTTCGACCGCATTGCGCAGGGCGAAGTCGCCGCCGGCTATAAGACCGATTATGAATGAGGGAGGCATACCGTATGTTGGAGGAATTTCGGACGCGTCAAGCACTCCGAGGCGTCCGCTCGTGCCCGCACCGATGTAGAAAATGCGTCCGCCGCGTTTCATTTTCGGCACAATCGATTCGACGAGCTTTTCTATTTGCGGTATGGTTTTGCGCACGGCGGGAACAATCTTACTGTCTTCGTCGTTTATCTCTTCGAGTATTTCCCTTACGGGTTTTTCCTCCAAATTATCGTACAATGACGGTTCTTCTGTTATTTTTTCAAATGCCATTTTCTTTGTTGTGTTCGTGTTTGTGGAACAGCGTTTTGCATGTTCCGTATATTAATATGTGTGTTGCTTATAGTTTGATATATATTTTGCGCTTGTATAGCGGATAGCCTATGCACCAGTTCAGGCATACGAAAAGCAGGGCATAAATGCAGGAAGCCCCGTTTTCGCCGAACAAGGGTATGAGGTTGATGTACGTGTAGCGTATTATGTTTATGTCGTTGCCGTTGGAGTAGAACAAGACGCTGCCGAATAGAATGGCAACAATGTCGGACATTACATACATAAACAGCGGGTTTACGCCGAATACCTCAAAAAAACGTCCACAGGATTTTTTCCCCTTTATGTCTATCAGCCATATCAGCACGGCCAGCAGGAGCGAGCCGAAACCGCATGTTACCATTGCGAACGACGGCGACCAGATTTTCTTATTTATGGGGCAGGCGTAGCTGAACAGGAATCCTATCATGAGTATGCACGCGCCGAAAAGCAGCAGGCGTGTTATCTTGGAATATAATATTTGAGTGTTGCTCCGAGGTTCGTTGGAACTGTCCTTACGGAACATCATGCGCCCCACGCAAAAGCCTGTCATAACGTGCCCTATGCTCGGAATGGTGCTCAGTATGCCCTCGGGGTCGATACTGTTGTCGTTGTACATGTGTGCCGGGGTTAGGATTGCGCGGTCTACTATCGATAGTATGTTTGTTTCGTCGTATGCATAGCCGTTTCCGGCTTCCAGTATGACGAAGTATGTCGCGAAGAGCGCGAGGATAATCCAAGGAAAACGTTTGTGGTTAACGAGTGTTGCCGTTATGGCTACGATACCGTAGCATACGGCCAGCCTGTGGAGCACGCCCGAATACCGCAGGGTGGGGAACACGTTGGCTGCTTCGAGCAACTGCCGGCCAAAGCCTAAGCTGTCGTCGGCATTGTTCCAGTAATAGCAGAAATGCGCGAACCAGCTTATGAATATGCCGACAAGGATGATTCCCAACGTGCGTGTTATAATTTTTTTCAGCACTGTTGCCGTTGGCTTGAAGTCGTACCGTTGCAGTGAAAGGAATGTGGTTATTCCCATTATGAACATGAAGAACGGAAACACAAGGTCGGTTGGCGTCAGGCCGCACCATGAAGCGTGCCTGAGCGGCGCGTAGATTGTGCTCCAGCTACCGGGGTTGTTTACCATAATCATTCCTGCTATTGTAATGCCCCGCATTATGTCGAGTGCCTGAATCCTGTTTTTCTCTGCCATTTGAATCGTGTGTGTCGGTAAGCTGTTATGTTTTCTTTCAGGAATGTTCCCGCGTTTGTGCCGCATTTAGCGGTAGAGGTAGTATTTTTTCGACAGTTTCCGGAATGTTTCGGCGTCCTTGTACCAGTATGCCCTTACGTCTTCCCATTTGTTGCGTTTGCTGAAGAGCGTTCTTATTTTTGATGTGCCGCAAACTTTGTCGAACATGTCGAACCGCTTCCTGTCAGCGTTGTCGAAAACCGCGTGGTCGGGATAAAGCGAGGCCATTTCCTGCATGACAAGGAATTGCAAGTCGGTGAGCGGCGCTTTGTCGTAGTCGGTTATGTGCACTTGCACGCCTTCGATTTTTTCGCCTTTGTACGCCGAGTAAAACGGACTTGCGTAAATTGGGCGGAAGATTATTCCTGGTATTTCAAGGGAATTGAGTCGTGCAGAAAGTTCATCGGCCTTTATCCACGGCGCGGCAAACATTTCAAAAGGAATAGTGTAGCCAACGCCTATCGACATGTAGCCCAGCTCGCCCAATATCCCGCTGGCGGGATAGTAATACGATGTCTCGGCATGGGGAATGTGGGGCGACGAGGGAATCCATTGCAGCCCTGTGTCGGAGTAGTTCATTTTTCTTTTCCAGCCGCGCATTTTTATTACCTTGAGCTTGCACTGCACGCCGCCTGTGAGCATTCGTTCGCCGTTGAGCATTTGTGCCAGTTCGCCGCATGTCATTCCGTAGATATATGGTATTTTGTATTGGCTCACAAACGAAATGAATCCGTCCTCAACGTTGCAGCCTTCAATGCGTTTACCGCCCAGGGGGTTGGGACGGTCGAGCACGATGAACTCCTTTCCGTTCTCTGCGGCTGCTTCCATGGCAAGCCCCATGGTACTTATGTATGTGAATGAGCGGCAGCCGATGTCCTGTATGTCGTAAACAAGCACATCTATGTCTTTAAGCATGTCGGGTGTTGCCTTGCGTGTCTTTCCGTAGAGCGAATAAACGGGCAGACCCGTGGCTGCGTCTTTCACGTCGGTAACGCTCTGTCCCGCATGTGCGTCGCCGCGCACGCCGTGTTCCGGACCGTAAAGAGCAACAAGCTTCACGTTCTTTGCCTTGTGGAGTATGTCGATTGTGCTTACCAGATTGTTGTCCACACCGGTGGGATTGGTAATCAGTCCTACGCGCTTGCCTTCAAGACATTTGAAATCTTGGTCTTTCAGTACTTCTATGCCTGTTTTAATCTTTACCTTTTGTGCCGAAACTGTTTGGTTCCCGATTGCAAGTAAGAGAGCGGAAACGATAGTTGCGTAGATGTGTGTCTTTATTCTCATGTGCTGTTATTTTGTTTTCAGAAGAACTATCCTGCCGTCGCTCGAAGTTGCTATTACCTGCTTCTTGTCGATTGGATGTACGGTATTGACGAGCGAGTTGCCTATCTTGTGTTTCCAAATTACCTTTCCCGTCTTGCCTTCGAGGGCATAGATAAGGCCGTCTTTTGTTCCGCCGAACACAATGCCCTCTTTCTCTAAAGGCATTGACGGGGCGTGCTCATAACCGAAGGCTACGTTCGAGGCCCATACCTGTTCAGGGGTTGCAGACGCGGTGGAGTAGCACACGACACTGTCGTTCATGGTCTTTGCATACACACGTTCGCCGTCTTCCGAAAGGCCTATGCTCTCGCGTACCTTCGAAGCGTATGTGCGCCAAACGGTTTTGCCTGTGTTTATGTCAATTGCGGTAAGTGCCCTTTCGGGATCGGCTATGAATACTTTGCCGTGCGCCGCTACGGGCCACACCGAGGCGGGGGAGTAGTGCATTCCGCCCTTAGGACTTTTCCACTGCCACATTTCCTTGCCGTCTTTCAGGCTTAGCGCGTAAAGAGTGTTGTCCCAAGCTCCGAAGATGACTTTGTCACTGGTTACCAACGGACGGGCTACGATATATCCTTTGACGTTGTTGTATGTCCAGATTACTTTCCCGGTCTTTATATCAATTGCCCTGAAGCAGTTGTCGCTTGCTCCGATGTATGCCACACCGTTGCTTATTGTAACAGCTCCGAGCACCGCCTTTTCGGCTTTTACGCGCCATAGCTCTTTGCCCGTCTTTGCGTCGAGTCCGTAAATGTTCCCGTCCGCGCTGCCGAACACCACTATGTCGTCGGCCGCTGCCGGGTCTCCGATGATTCGTTTGCCGCTGGCAAAGCTCCAAAGGTGCTTTCCGTTTTTAATGTTGTATGCCGTTAGTTTTCCGAGGTCGTCGCCCACGAACACCATGTTGCCGTATGTGGCGGCTGAGCAGTATATGCCGGCTTCTCCTTGTATGTTCCATTTCTCCTTAACGTTGGAATATTGGTTGTTGACATAGAAATCGGGATATTTGCCGGCCTTTCCGTCATGGTCGAAGTATTGTTTCGTCAGCGAGAACGCGGCCCATTGTCTTTTGTCTTCGCCAATGCGTTGTGTGAATACCTTTATAGAATCTTGGGTTACTTCGTATATGCCGTATCCCGGCTTGCCGTCCTTGTCGCGCAGGTTGGAGCGCATGAGTATTCCGGGAATGCCGTCGTAGCTTAGGTTTTTCTCGGCATGGTAGTGCCCGCCTATGAACAGGCGAATGTTATAAGGCCGCACGGCGTCGGTAACGTCGTACCAGTTGTCGATGTCGCCTTCGGTGATAGGGTAGTGGGTTACGAGTATTACTGGTTGTTGCTTACCGTATTTGTCCATTTCGCTTTTCAGCCAGTTTATGTCCTGCGGCACCACATGTCCGTAAGCCATACGCATTAGCGGGCCGGTGTTGAAGCCGAGGAACAGAATCCCGTTGTGCTCGAACTTGAAGCGTTCGCTGCCGAAAATGTCGCCGAAAGCCGTGCAGCCGCTGTCGCTCCAGGTAGTTTCGTGGTTACCTAATATAATATAGTATTTGTATCTCAAAAGGTCGAGGTTCCTTTTTACTTCCAAAAGGGTCTCCCGGTCGCCTTCGTCGGCTATGTCGCCCGTAACGAGTACGAAGTCCAGCCCGTCGGTAGCGTTTATTTGCGCTATGGTCTCAAGCAGGTCGATGGTAGGTTTCGGGTCGTTCGCCTTCAGGTGTATGTCGGTAATTTGCGCAAATTTGAACGGACGTATTTGTGCGCTCGCAAGCAGGAAAGTAAACAGAAATAGTAAAGTTAGTTTGCTTCTTTTTGTAGCCATACGAATAAAATTAGTTGCCCGGTTCTTGCCGGTAAGTTAAAATGCGTGTAAAAGTACGCATTTTTATGCGATTCGTTTATTGCAATCGCAAAAAACTTTAAAACGACACCGGTTTGTAACAAAATATAAACTTTTCAATCCTCCGAACCTGCAAAACTGTCCATTGTAGAGGGCAATAGTAAAGCGGTTGCGGCTGTTTGGGTGTGCCTGATGTGACACCGCATCGTGCTTGATAAATATTCATTTTTGAAAGTGCCGGAAACATCCCTTTGGAACCCGCATGAGACGGGGGCAAAAATATGTGCCTTGTATTTTGAAATATGTCAGACATATTTTAAAATAGGTCAGACATAATTTTTATTTGCTCAGAACGCCCGTTTGTCGTATGGTGAATAAATAGTGGTTTTTGTGAATAATGAGTGAATATAATGCGAATCTTAAAAACGTAAATAAAGTTAAATTTAACTCGTTGCAATGCGGATTATTTGTTCGTTTAAAAATATTATGACAACTTTAAAGCGACTATAAATGTATACCGTGAAAATATAATCCAAGCGTGGATACAAGGTATATTTTATTGAGAACAAGAACATAAAGTAATTCTAAAACCCTATGCACATGAAAAAGATTACATTTCTCTTGATGGTCTTTGCATTTGCCTGGAACGTGCCGGTTAAGGCCGACGTCTTTCCCGAAGCAAGCAAGGACGGTAAAGTAAAATGGTACTTCTTGCAGTCCATCAGGCCGGAAGAAACAGAATGGCTCTACTGGACGGCAGTGGAAGACAACGAAGTGTGGGGTATGCCGGAAGCCGATTACTCCGACTACGAGAGCTTGGCTAAACAGCTATGGAGTTTCGTTACAGAGGACGGCGAGTGGTATACCATTTACAATCGATACGACGGGCGTAAGCTCGGTGTTGGAATGGGCTCTCAGGGCGAATGTATCATGCTAATGGACGAGATGCAGGCCAAATTTAAAATACGCGCTCTGGAAGACGGCATTGCCCTCGAATCCAGCATTCCGGCACCGGGAGGGGGCGAGATATTCAGATGGCCGAGCCTAGCAGGTTCAGGAAGCAGTCACTCTATTTGGCTCGTGCGCGAATCAAATGCCGACAGGTCAGAATCAAAAATAATTTTGACCGAATATACCGACGCTTATGTCCCGCAAAACAACGAGATGGTGACGTGGTATAACATTACGACGGCAGAAGACGGTGCCGATGGTGAAATCATTACCGATAATACCTCGGTTGTCGACGCGCAATACAAGTTCACTGTCGAGAAAAAAGACCCTTCCGACCAGAACGCGCAGTGGCGATTTGTTGAGACCGAACCAGGCAATGTAAGCATAGTAAACCGCGCTACGGGCAACAGCATTTCCACTACACTAACCGCACAAGACCGTTACACCGTGCCTACGGCAGATGACAAAAGCGTTGTGGCAACATGCTGGAATCTGCTGCCCGTAAGCGAAACCCAGTATGCGATTGCGTCGGTGGGAAGTGATAACATACAGAGAATGCTCAATGCGCAGGTGCTCGGCAACGACCCCAACGCATTCCCCGAAGATTTGCTTTCAGGAACAAGCTACGCCTGGACATTCTCGCAGGCCGACACCGAAGTTGGGATTGAAAACACAGTTACGCAACAAGACGGCAACGTCCGCGTAGAGAACGGCCGCATTATCGCACCCGAGGGCGCAAAAGTGAATGTCTT
>URSZ01000046.1 GCA_900550635.1 uncultured Prevotella sp.
TGTGTAGCCTTTTGACTTGAGATTGTTCCATATTGCAGAACCGACAAGGCCGCAATGCCCTGCAACATATATTTTGGAGTCCTTATTCATGCTTCCGGTTTTTTACATTCTTCATATCATGCTCAACCATGATACGCACGAGTTTGTCGAACGATGTTGTAGTGGGGTTCCAGCCCAGCAACGTTTTGGCTTTCGTGGGGTCACCGAGCAACTGTTCCACTTCAGACGGACGGAAAAAGCGTGGGTCGACCTCGACAAGCACTTTTCCGGTGGCTTTGTCGATACCTTTCTCGTCAATGCCTTCGCCCCGCCATTCTAGCTCGATACCTGCGTAATGGAACGCAAGCGTGGCAAACTCACGCACCGAATGGTGCTCGCCCGTAGCTATAACGAAGTCCTCGGGGCGCTCATGCTGCAACATAAGCCACATGCACTCCACGTAATCGCGGGCATATCCCCAATCACGCTTAGCGTTCAAGTTTCCGAGGTAAAGTTTTTCCTGCAATCCGTTAGCTATGTTCGCAGCGGCAAGCGTTATCTTGCGCGTTACAAAATTTTCGCCGCGACGCTCGCTTTCGTGATTGAACAATATTCCGTTTACGGCAAACATGCCGTAGCTTTCACGGTAGTTCTTAACAATCCAAAAGCCATATTGCTTGGCCACACCATAAGGCGAACGAGGATAAAACGGCGTCGTTTCGCGCTGCGGAACTTCCTGTACCTTTCCGAACAGCTCAGAGGTAGAAGCCTGGTATATCTTTGTTTTTCTTTCGAGCCCGAGTATCCTTACAGCTTCAAGCATTCGCAATGTTCCTATGGCGTCAGTTTCGGCCGTATATTCGGGAACGTCGAAGCTAACCTTGACATGGCTTTGCGCGGCGAGGTTATAAATCTCGTCGGGCTGAAGTTTCTGTATTATGCGAATCAAGGATGATGAATCCGTCATATCCCCGTAATGCAGGTTCACTTGGCGCGGATTCTTCATATCCTTTACCCATTCCTCAAGATACAAATGCTCTATCCTTCCCGTATTGAAAGATGAGGAGCGCCTCATTATCCCGTGAACTTCATATCCCTTGCTTAATAGAAATTCTGCCAAAAAAGAGCCGTCCTGGCCTGTTATACCTGAAATTAAAGCTACTTTTTTCATAACCTTATAATCGATTTATATTATTGTCTAATAAAAACTATTTGCTTGCTACATCGCACACAACCTCGCATAACGTAGGATGGGCATGTATCGTTTGGTAAATATCGGCACACGTTCCACCTTGTTGCATAACGACTGCCACTTCTTCTATCAAATCGGAAGCATGAGGTCCTAATATGTGACATCCTAAAATCTTGCCGGAAGGAGACAGAATCATCTTTGCCAAACCTTCCGTGCTGCCTAATGCGAGTGCTTTACCGTTAGCACGGAAAAGCACCTTGCGCGTTATGTATTCTATACCGTCGGCAATACAAGCGTCTTCGGTTTTTCCTACCATGGAAAATTCCGGTTGCGTAAATACAGCTGCAGGAATAACATCAAAATTAAAAGAATCCGGTTTGCCCAATATATTGTTCAAAGCTCGTTTTCCCTGATATTTTGCCGCATGCGCCAACTGGCAAATCCCATTGACATCGCCAATGGCATATATGCCGTCTACGTTTGTTCGGAAATTCTCATCTACTACAATGCCGCGCTTATCAGTAGCAATACCTATATCATCTAAATTAATGGATTCCATATTAGCACTCCGGCCGACTGCCATAAGAACCACGTCTGCTTCAGTTGTACTATCCACACCTTTGGCGGTATATCCGACGGAAAGCCGTTGAACATCCGGTTTGGAAATGTTCGTTACTGAAGAATTCGTGTAAAAAACTACTCCTTTACGTTTTAAAATCAAGCGTAGTCTTTTAGATAATTCGCTGTCGAAATTAGGAAGTATCTCCTTACGATATTCTATAACTGTGACTTTTGAGCCGAAAGATGAAAATATTGAAGCGAACTCAACACCAATAACCCCTCCTCCTATTATACAAATTGAGTCGGGTATGGTTTCAATGGACAGAAGGTCTTTAGAAGTTACGACACCTGGCAAATTATATCCGGGGACAGGTAAACAACTTATTTTTGCACCTGTGGCTATTATTATATGCTTTGCAGTATATTCTTCAGACAAAGTACCTTCGGAAGAATCTCTGATTATCCGGATTTCATTTTTGCAAACAAACTCTGCCCTACCATATACTATCCGGACTTTTGCAAGCTCCAAGAGTTTACTAATGCCCGAGTGCAACTCTTCAATTACCTTGTTTTTACGTTCCTGTGCCTTTTGGATATTAAAAGTCACATTCCGGCATTCAATGCCGTATTGCGCTGAGTCATTAAGCAAGTCTATAATTTCTGCTGTCCGGCAAAGGCATTTCGTAGGTATGCACCCTTCATTCAAACATGCGCCTCCTAACCTTTCAGCTTCCACCAAAACAGTATTCAGCCCGGCCTTCGCCGCACTTACGGCTGTTTCATACCCTCCGGGGCCGCCACCTATTATAATTAGATCTGCCTGAGTCATCTATTTTTCAGTCTAAGGGACATTCCAATAAATCAAAATATGTAAGACGCGGCTCTCGTGCAGCTTTCACTTCATCCAACCTGCAGACTGGAGCGTTATGCGGTGCTGTCTTAACTAATTCGGGGTCGCGGACCGCTTCGTCTGCAATACGCAGCATAGCGTCCACAAAATCATCCAGCATTTCCTTGCTTTCGCACTCGGTAGGCTCTATCATTATTGCTTCGTGGAATAACAAAGGGAAATATATTGTAGGAGCGTGGAAGCCATAATCGAGCAACCGTTTAGCTATGTCAAGCGTCGTTACCCCTGTTGACTTATCTTTCAACCCATTGAAAACAAATTCATGTTTACAAAGCGACGTTATGGGAAGTTCGTATTTTTCTTTCAACCGTTCGCGAACATAAATTGCATTTAAGACGGACAGCGGGCCAACTTGCTTAAGGTGTTCTTTTCCCATTGTCAAGATGTATGCGTATGCCTTTAACAGGACGGAAAAATTACCAAGGAACTCAGAAATACTTCCAATAGCCTTTTCGCCATAAACTACTTTAAACACATTATCTTCTGTCCTCACTACTTTAGGATTTGGAAGAAAATCTTCCAATCCTTCTCGTACTCCCACAGGTCCTGCACCCGGGCCTCCGCCACCGTGAGGCGTAGAAAAAGTTTTATGTAAATTCAAGTGCATTACGTCGAATCCCATATCTCCCGGACGACCAACACCTAACATGGGATTGAAATTAGCTCCATCATAATACATCAAACCGCCACATCTATGTATCAGGTCGGATATTACGGGAATATCATACTCAAAAAGTCCCAAGGTATTTGGATTTGTCATCATCATACCTGCGACATCGTCTCCCAAAAGTTTTTTCAATTCTTCAACATCGATACGCCCGTCTTCTTTACTTTTTACTTCTACAACTTCCAAGCCGCAACATGCAGCAGAAGCGGGGTTTGTTCCATGGGAGGAATCGGGAATTATTATCTTTTTTCGTTTTAAATCATTCCTGTTAAAGTGATAGTCTCTTATTATCATAAGACCTGTAAGTTCTCCATGTGCACCGGCAAAAGGATTCAAGGTAAACTCTTTCATACCACATATCTCCGAAAGAGCTTGCTGCAGGTTATAATATATTTCCAAAACTCCTTGTACCGTATCGGCAGATTGCAAAGGATGTAACTTGGCAAAGTTATCTGTATGAATAATTTCTTCGTTTATTTTAGGATTGTATTTCATTGTACAACTACCCAATGGATAGAATCCGGAATCTACGCCGAAATTATTATTACTCATGTTTGTATAGTGCCTGACTATCGATAACTCATCTACCTCGGGCAATGTCAAATCTTCCTTACGAATTAATTTATCATCCAGCTCGTTTTTTGCATAATCCGCTAACCCATTATCGGGTATGGAATAACCTATACGGCCAGGACTGGATAACTCGAAAATCAATTTTCCGTAATACTTATTGTTCATTTCACGGTACTTTTATATAAGATTAGACAATGAAATAAGTTTGTCTATTTCCTCTTTTGTTCGAATTTCAGTTACTGCAAAAAGAAGGCGGTTGGATTCTCCCACTCTTATACCCCCTATAATATCATTTTGAACGCATATTCTGTTCCATTTGTCCAAATCAAATTTTGCTTCTACACAAAACTCGTTAAAAAAAGGTAAGCCAGGAAAAGCAGCTACAAACTTACCTGTTCTAAGAAGTGAATCATATAAATAATGTGCGCCTATATACGATTTTTTCGCAGCTTCTTGCAAGCCTTTCTTTCCCATTAAAGAAAGATATATTGCTACGTAAAGGGTCATTATGCCTTGATTGGAACAAATATTTGAAGTAGCTTTTTCGCGACGTATATGCTGCTCTCTCGTTTGCATAGTAAGGCAGAACGTCCTCTTACCTTTTGAATCAACGGTAGCACCAACTATTCTTCCGGGTATTTTTCTTAAGTATTCTTTCTTACTGCAGAAGAAACCCAAGTACGGGCCACCGTAAGACATTGGCAATCCCAACGATTGTGCGCTCCCTACGGCTATATCTGCTCCCCATTCTCCCGGAGTTTTAAGATAAGCTAAATCTGCTGGTATGCAATTAACTATCATAACAGCCTTTGCAGAATGTATATCATCTGCCACTCCGGAAAAATCTTCTACTATTCCATAATAATTAGGTTCCGGTAATATTACGCCGGCAACATCTCCTTTAGATAATTCATCTCTCATCGCATTAAGATTAGTTACCCCGTTTATTTCAGGAAGTAGAGTTAATCTTATACCGCGAAACTTAGCATAAGTTTCTACAACTCGTATAACTCTTGGATTTAAGGTAGAAGAAAGCAAAATACGAGATTTTTTCTTTGTTACAGCCAATGCGGTCATCATTGCTTCCGCCGTGGCTGTAGCTCCGTCATACAAACTGGCGTTAGAAATGTCCATTCCTGTAAGCGAAGCCATCATAGTCTGGTACTCGAATATGTATTGCAAAGTACCTTGCGAAATTTCGGCTTGGTAAGGAGTATAACTCGTCAAAAACTCAGAACGCGACGTTATATAATCGGGAACCGCAGGTACGTAATGATCATAAACGCCACCACCCGCAAAACAAGTCAGCACTTTGTTTTTCTTTAAAAGCAAAGCAAACGTTTTGCGTACTTCATGTTCCGACATAGCTGACGGCAAATCGTAATCCTTATTTAATTTCAAAGCTTCAGGAACATCCGCATATAAATCCTGCAATGTTCCTACACCTGCCGCTGAAAGCATTTCGGCTATATCACTGTCCGTCTGAGGCAAATATTTATGACCCATCTTTTTTTCTATTTACAAATATTCTGATACTGCTCAGGTGTCAACAAATTATCAAGTTCTGACTTGTCCGACAGCTTTACTTTTATAATCCAGTTTTTAAAAGCATCTTCGTTTATCAGTTCCGGATTATCCTCTAAATCTTCGTTTATTTCTTCAACTGTACCGCTTACTGGAGAAATCAAATCACTCGCAGCCTTTACGCTTTCAACCGCGCCGAATTCTTCCTCTGCAGTTACCTCATCGCCCACTTCTGGCATGTCTACATATACTACATTTCCCAATTGTTGTTGGGCGTAATCGGTTATGCCTACATAAACGTATAATCCTTCTACTCTAACATATTCGTGCGACTTAGTATATAAACAGTCGTTCATTACATTTGCCATAATTCTTTACTTTTTATATTTCTTATCGTAAAACTTTTTCTTCACTACCGTAGCCTTGTGCAATTTACGATGAATCCGCACATCAAGGCGAGTTCCTATTTTAGCACTGGACGTTTCTATTAAAGCCATTGCTACACTTTTTCCCGTTGATATTGAATTATACCCTGTCGTAACATGTCCAATTACTTTTCCCATATTTTCAACTTCGTAACCATGACGGGGTATCGCCTTGTCATCAAGTTCCAAACCTATTAATTTACAGGTTATCCCTTCTGCTTTTTGTTTTACTATTGCTTGTTTCCCTATAAAATCGCTTTTTTCTGTTTTTACGAACATTCCTAAGCCTGCTTCAACAGGAGAGATTTCTTTACTCAACTCTTGTCCATACAAAGGAAGCCCAACCTCGAAACGCAGTGTATCACGCGCACCCAAGCCACAAGGCACAACCTTTTTGCTTTCTATCAGTTTATCCCACATTTCTATTATGTATTCGTGGCTTGCGTAAATTTCAAAACCGTCTTCGCCTGTATAACCTGTACGACTTATTATAACGTCTTGTTCACAAATGTGAACTATCTTAAATGTATAGAAGGACAATTCCTTTACATCCAGTCCCAGAATATGCTCCATAACATTTTCCGATTCCGGCCCTTGAACGGCTATCTGGCCATATTTATCGCTATCATTGTTCACTTCTATTTCATAACCCGCTTTATTCTGACAAATCCAATCGAAGTCCTTATCTATGTTTGCTGCATTTACAACAAGAAAGAACTTTTGTTCGTCCATTTTATAAACCAGCAAATCATCTACAACACCACCATCCGGATAAAGCATCATTCCGTAATATATCTTCCCTATTGGTGCATTTTCAATATCGTTCGTAAATATATATTGCACATAACGTTCTGCGTCCGGACCGCTTATGGTAATCTCCCCCATGTGAGACACGTCGAACACGCCGCAATTGTTGCGTACAGCCTTATGCTCGCTTATTATATCACTATATTGTATGGGCATGTCAAACCCTCCAAAAGGGCTTATCTTTGCACCCAAGGAAACATGCCGGTCGTAAAGGCAAGTCCTTTTATTTGACATTTCTTTTTCTGGTTTCATGGTAATTTCTTGCAACTTAATCAAACAAAATTTCTATCATATCTTTTCCCTTCAAACCGCGAATATAATTTTCAGGGGGATATTTCAAAAAAACGGATTTCAAAGATTCTATCGTAAATTGTGCGCCACGCATGGAATCTGTCAAATCTCCTACGGAATCTTTCAACTGGAAATAATCCCCGGACAATTCCACACGTTCTATATTACCGTGCTTAACTTGCATATAAACCTCTAAATTGCCACATCCGTTAACTCTGCCTTTACGAACCACGTTCCATTTACTTGTTTGCTTGCTTACAAAGTTTTCTGTAATGTAGCTTTTTTCTATCTCTCTAACCTTCCTCAAGTCTTCATCACTCAGGTTTATAGTTTTATTACACAACAAAGTACGAAATTTATCTTTTATTTCTTCTATCGTAAGATTCGTATAATCTTTTAACAGGCCTATTCTACTTCTAACGCTTTTTACACCTTTTGAAACAAGCTTCTCTTTTGCTGGGGTGATACTGTTCATCATGTTTTGCATATCAGTATCATAAAGTAAAGTACCATGCACAATATTACGTTCCGGCAAATGATAAAAAGCCGTTCCGCTCACTTTACATCCATCCACTACTATATCGTTACGACCCGTAGAGCACGCTTGGATACTCATCCTTTTTAGTGTACTTAATACCAAGTTTACATAGTTTGAATAAGCCAGCATAACATTACTTTTTCCTGTTATATACGCCAGCATGACATTGCCTTTGTCGGCATAGACACATCCCCCGCCGCTTTTCCTTCGGTATATTCCTATACCGTGTTCATGGCAATAATCCACGTTCACTTCACTACATAAATCCTGGTTGCGTCCTAATATTACGCTCGGCTCCACTTGCCAGAAAAAAAATATTGGATCTTCCTTTAAAAAACGCGCGGCATATTCTTCTACTGCCAAATAGAAAGAGACACGCTGCGTTTCTATGTCAGGAATGTTCAAATAATACATTTTTACCTGTTTTTGTGTGCTTAGCTTGTGTTCAAAAATACTAAGTATTTTGCGAAGTAACAAATGTAGTATCGAATTTTAAATCTGACACCGTTTTTCTGAACTCAAAACAGTATATGAAAAGGTTAT
Source organism: uncultured Prevotella sp. (assembly GCA_900550635.1). Classification (GTDB taxonomy): domain Bacteria; phylum Bacteroidota; class Bacteroidia; order Bacteroidales; family Bacteroidaceae; genus UBA6398. The sequence continues at coordinate 8,011 of URSZ01000046.1, forward strand.
AGAAGCGACATTAAGAAAATGTCATTTTAGAGTTCACTATTATCTCGGCAATATCTTCTCTCGAGGCATAGCCCTTCTTCGGGGAGCTGTTCTGAAATGGTCTCCTTGCCTATCGCCGTTTGCCGTATTCTGTATGGAATCTATGAACTCTTGCTTTTCTTTTTCGGTCATAACCTTTGAACTGTCACCTTTAACGGCCGTACTGTCGGTATTTGATATTATGATACTGTCGCGTTTTTCGGTATTATGAAACCGCACAAGTACGAATTTCGACAAGAACAACAGCTTTGCCTTTGAATCCAAAGGCTCTTCAAGGTATATAAATCCTTCTATCTGTTTTATTGGTAAATTGGCAGCAGACAACACTAAAGTATTGTCCATGTTTCCGTACAATTGTTGTTGTACCGACGTAACCGAGTCGTTCTCATACCTGACTGCCATAACTGCAACGGCATTTTTTCTGCCCGACTGGTAGATGAATTGTGTGTTGAAATTCCACTCGAATTTATCTTTGGGCTTACATATACTGTCGTTTACGATACGGAAAGAAAATATATTATGCCCGGCTTTGGGAATAAGAAGGCCTTCGGTAGCGCTTCTCCATATATTAGCGGTATCGCCCGTGGTTGCTACATTTGTATATTTCCCTGAAGCCCGCAAATTTGGAGAAGCTCCATACACTTGCGCTTCATTGTCAAGGCGCTGGTTTACCTTCTCATAAACTTTATACAATTTGTCGGCATGCCGTGAGTACCATTTCATTATGCTGTCGAAATCATCGTGCGACAAATCATATTTGGCCAACACGGCATCAGTGTATAAGCGCAATTTATAATCCGCGCTATCTTTCGAGTCCGCCATCGACTGTGCCCGGTGGTAATCATAAAGCAAATTTTCCATCTTGCTTTCTGAAGGGATTCCCTTCGGTGTCCGTACCTTGCACGAAAAGCACAAAGCGCAAACAACAGAAAGCAATATGATAAAACTCGTCCTCATTATATTCTCACGGTAACACTGGGTTATGTTATAGAATCTCGCTTTCTCTTAATACCTAAATCCGGAACATTTAGACAGCTGCCCTGTTCAACTGTCTTTCTTGATTTTATTTTCTGAATTATCCGACTTTTTATTTATGCTTTCTTTTGAAAGCACCTTTGCGCTTGACAAGTATTTCCTGTAAAAAATCAATATTGCTATTGCTCCACAGGTAATAGAAGAATCCGCAAAATTAAACACAGGACTGAAAAAGATAAAATGGTTTCCACCCCAAAAAGGAATCCACGCAGGAATGTCGGTCTCAATAATCGGGAAATAAAACATGTCGACAACCTTTCCAGACATGAAACTTCCGTATCCCTCACCGAAAGGCACTAACGCAGCCACATCGAACACTGTACTTTCACTGTATATAAGGCCGTAAAAGGCATTGTCGATAATATTTCCCAATGCTCCGGCCAAAACCATCGAGACGCATATAATATATCCTCGCGGAAAGCGGTTGACTACTATCTGCCGCAAATACAGCGTCAAAAGAACTACAAGGGCAATCCTGACTATTGTAAGGAACATGGTTCCTATGAAACTCATGCCGAAAGCCATGCCGCTGTTTTCTACGAATAGAAGATACATCCAGGATGTAATTTCTACCGACTCATGCAGGCAAAAATTCGTCTTTACCGCAAATTTTATCAGTTGGTCGATAAAAACAATGGCAATAACGGCTATTACAGGTATCGCCCCTTTTTTCTTTATGTCAGTGATTTGCACTTTTATATCAGTTCTTTCTGTTCATTTGCGTTTTAGCCTCAATCGACAATGTAGCATGCGGAACAGCGCGCAAACGTTCTTTCGGAATAAGTTTGCCCGTTACGCGGCAAATACCGTAAGTCTTGTTTTCTATGCGTACCAATGCCTGTTGAAGTCCTACAATAAACTTTTGTTGGCGTGCGCACATGGCCGTCAGTTCCTCTTTCTCCTGAGTAGCCGAACCTTCTTCAAGAGCCTTGAACGTAGGTGATGTGTCATTTACATCATTACCGGCACGGTTTGTCAACACTGCCATCATCTGGTCGTATTCCTGCTTGGCCTTTTCAAGCTTTTTAAGTATAAGTTCTTTGAATTCAGCAAGCTCCTCGTCGCTGTAACGTATTCTGTCTGCCATATTCCTGATATTTTTATTTCGTTACTGTAAGTTGTGTTTCTTGGGTTTTTTATTATTTCTGCGATTTTCGTATTTCTACCTTTGCCTTGAAATTACCGAAATCCCATAGTTCTCCTTCATTTGCGGAAACAATCGACAATGAAGTGGCAAGCACTTGGGCGGAGATATATTCGGAATAGTTTTTTATCACGTCTTTCAATTCTTCCGAATTTTCTATCGTAATGTCAATACGGTCGGTTATCTCGAAACCGCTGCCTTTGCGGTAGTTCTGTATGTGTTTTACAAGTTCGCGTGCCAATCCTTCCTGACGCAAATCTTCGGATATTGTCAAATCAAGGGCTACTGTTATGTTGCCTTCATTGGCTACGGTCCAGCCCGGAATATCTTCACTTACCACCTCTACCTCGTCAAGGTTTATCTCCACGTCCTTTCCGGTGAGGGCAAAAGTGAATGTTCCGTTTTCTTCAAACTTTTTAATGTCATCTTGCGACATTCCGTTTATGGCAGCTGCTATGTCTTTCATCAAAGCGCCGTATTTCTTGCCCATTACGCGGAAATTTGGATGTACGCGTTTTTTCAGCATGTTATCCTGGTCTACGAAATCTATTTCCTTCACATTGACTTCATCCAGAATAAGCTGTCTCACCGCCATGATTTGACGCTTCAGCGTTTCATCGCTTGCCGGTATGGAAATTTTCTGCAGCGGCTGACGCACGATAATATGTTCTTTTTTACGCAGCGAAAGCACCATTGATGTAATCTTCTGTGCAAGTTCCATTCGCTGTTCGAGTTCCTTGTCTATTATCTTATCATCGGCTACGGGGAAATCTGTAAGGTGTACGCTGTCCTTTCCTTTATCCGTTACGGCCACAAGGTCTTTGTATAAACGGTCGGCAAAGAACGGAGCCAACGGTGCTATCAGTTTTGAAATCGTAACGAGACAGGTATATAGCGTCTGATAAGCGCTCAACTTGTCCTTGCTCATCGAACTTCCCCAGAAACGTTTGCGCGAAAGACGCACGAACCAGTTCGAAAGGTTGTCGATTGTAAATGTTTCTATGTAACGTCCGGCCTTGGTAGGTTCAAAATTATCGAAAGCCTCATCTACGTTCTTTACGAGCGTATTCAGTTCCGACAATATCCAACGGTCCAGCTCAGGTCTTTCCTTGTTCGGTACATCAGGCTCTGAATATGTAAACCCGTCCACATTGGCATACATCGAAAGGAACGAATACGTCTGGAACAGCTTTCCGAAGAAAGAGCGTGCAGTTTCCTCCACTCCAGCCTCGTCGAATTTCAGGTTGTCCCAGGGCGATGAGTTCGTCATCATGTACCATCTCACGGGGTCAATACCATATTTCTCTATCACGCCGAACGGATCGACTGCGTTGCCGAGGTGCTTTGACATCTTGTTTCCGTTCTTGTCAAGCACGAGTCCGTTGCTGACAACGGCTTTATAAGCAACGCTGTCACGAATCATAGTGGCTATTGCGTGAAGCGTGAAGAACCATCCGCGTGTCTGGTCTACACCTTCGGCTATGAAATCTGCCGGGAACGACAGGTTCTTGTCTATCTGGTCGCTGTTCTCGAACGGGTAATGTATCTGTGCAAAAGGCATTGAACCCGAATCGAACCACACATCCATCAGGTCGAGCTCGCGTTTCATCGGTTTTCCCGTCTCCGATGTCAGTATGATGTTGTCCACATAGGGACGGTGCAAATCAATCTTATGATAGTTCTCGTCGGAATAATCACCCGGCACGAAACCTTTCTCTTTCAACGGATTCGAAGACATGTTACCTGCTTTCACGCTCAGTTCTATCTCGTCGTAAAGCTGCTGAATGCTCTCAATGCATTTTTCTTCGCCTGTTTCACTGCGCCATATAGGAAGCGGCGTGCCCCAGAAACGTGAGCGCGACAGGTTCCAGTCGTTCAGGTTCTCGAGCCATTTTCCGAAGCGGCCCGTTCCGGTCGACTGCGGCTTCCACCTTATTGTCGTGTTCAGTTCCGACATGCGTTCTTTCTTCGCCGTAGAGCGGATGAACCAGCTGTCGAGGGGATAGTAAAGTATAGGTTTGTCCGTGCGCCAGCAATGCGGGTACGAGTGCACATGTTTTTCGATTTTGAATGCCTTGTCGTTCTGCTTCAAATCCATGCAAATGCTTACGTCGAGTGTCTCGTCCTTGTCGGTGAGCGTGTCGTCGTATGCGTTTTTCACGTAACGGCCGGCATACACGGAATACAGTTCGGTGTTCATTCGTTCACGCTTGAACGCCTCATCTATGTCCTCCAGGCGGTAGAAACGTCCCTGCAAATCTACGAGCGGGCGCTCCAAACCGTTCTTGTCCACTATCATCAAGGGCGGCACACCTGCGGCTTTGGCCACGAATGCGTCGTCCGCACCGAACGTCGGAGCAATGTGTACGATACCAGTACCGTCCTCCGTGGTAACATAGTCTCCCAAGATGACGCGGAAAGCACCCTCGCCCGGATTGACGTATGGCATTAGCTGTTCGTAATGCATACCTTCGAGTTCCGTGCCTTTGCATTTCGCAACAACACTGTAGGGTATCACCTTGTCGCCTTTCTTGTAATCATCGAGCGGTATGTCGGCACCTTTAGGGTCGAGATATGCTGCAAGCCTTTCTTCTGCCATGATGACAGTAACCGGCTTGCCCGTATACGGATTATATGTCCTCACGGTAACATAGTCGATGTTCGGACCCACACACAGTGCCGTATTCGAGGCCAGTGTCCAAGGCGTTGTGGTCCAAGCCAGGAAATATGCCGTACCCCATTGCGACAATTCGCCTGAGGGGTTTACTATCTTGAATTGTGCCGTCACAGTGGTATCCTTCACGTCGCGATAACAGCCCGGCAGGCTCAGTTCGTGCGAACTAAGCCCTGTTCCTGCGGCAGGAGAATACGGCTGTATGGTGTAACCTTTATATACAAGTCCTTTCTTGTACATCTGCGCGAGCAACCACCACACCGATTCTATATAATAGTTCTCGTATGTTATATACGGATGTGCCATATCCACCCAATAACCCATTTTACGGCTCAAGTCTTCCCACTCGGCCGTGTACTTCATAACGTTCTTGCGGCAGTGGTCGTTGTATTCTTCAATGGATATGGTCTTACCTATGTCTTCTTTCGTTATACCCAGTTCCTTTTCCACCCCGAGTTCAACGGGCAGTCCGTGTGTGTCCCAGCCGGCCTTGCGGGGCACGCAGAAGCCTTTCATCGTCTTGTAGCGGCACACGGTGTCTTTTATCGTGCGAGCCAGAACGTGGTGTATTCCCGGATGTCCGTTCGCCGATGGGGGGCCTTCGTAGAAAGTATATTGCGGATGGCCTTCGCGCTCCGTTATACTTCGTTTCTCGATGTTGTTGCTGTCCCACTCTGCAAGGACTTCCTTGTTTATCTTGGCTAAATCGAACCCGGTTCTTTCTTTAAATTTTTTGTTCATAGGTATTTTCGAATTGCGCGTGCAAAGTTAGTGCAACGCAAACGAAATTCAAAATATCGCAATAAATATTTAAGGCCGCCATGTCACCTAAACGTAATACGGACATAAGAAGACTCAAAAAAAGAGGCTGAAAACGGGCTTTTTTTGGCCCGAAAAATGACATCTCATTTTCAGCGAGTTACACCTTGCTGGGAGAAAAGAAAAAATATGTGCCTTGAATTTTAAAATATGTCCGACCTTTTTCGAAATTTGTCCGACATATTTTCAGCCCTTTGAAAACAGGGTAAAAAACGCACAGACAAAAAAGACATAAAATCGTATCACTATTTTCGCAACTGAGTACAACGCACAATTAAACTCAAATCGGTCGTTAGGCTTCGTCAAATTGCGTGCTTATGCCCGGCAGATAGCTTTACGCCCGGCTGAAGGCATAGCAGGCTACGGCAAAGCCGGACGCAAAGACAGATGACGGCAGAAGTGCGTAAGTTGGCGAAGGAACCGCACTCGACGTTACTACTTAATTCCCTGATGACCGTTTTGGGTTAAACCTTTCTTTGAAATTTTCTGCATACACATCTGCCGGAAATAACAAATGACAACATAAAATGTGTAATAGTACGTCACAACACTATTTAATGTTTGCGAAAATATATTGCACAGCCGTAAATAAAGTTTAATTCATTGTGGTCGTTTTAATACTGAGAATGCAAAATAAACTTAAATAAAGTTAATGGGGGGGTATTTTTTGTCACTTGTAAAAAATTTCGGACTTTTGCATACCACATTATAAAACAAACCGATATGAAGCGGGTTTTTATTTGTATTTTTCTTTGCGGGTTAACATATATTGCAGCTCGCTCTCAGAACATTGCGTTAAAAACAAACCTCCTATATTGGGCCACGACCTCGTTCAACGCGGGCGCAGAGGTTAAAATCGCAAAAAAGTGGACTCTCGACCTGTCTGCGTCCTACAATCCATTCACTTATTCCGACAACAAGAAGATTAAGCACATTGCCGTTGTGCCTGAAGCGCGCTACTGGCTATGCGCTCCTTTCTCGGGACATTTCATAGGTGCGAACCTCATGTATTCGCACTATAATGCCGGCGGAATAAAACTCCCGTTAGGCATTTATCCCGACTTGGGCGACTATCGCTTCCAGGGCGACCTCGGAGCCGTGGGACTCGTTTACGGCTACAGCTGGATGTTGCCCGGCAAACGCTGGAGCTTTGAAGGAGCCATAGGATTAGGATACGGACTGACGCACTACGAACAATATGCATGCGCCATATGCGGCAGCAAGGTGGGCGAAAAGACCCGCGGCGTTTTCATGCCCACAAAACTATCCCTTTCTATCATATATTATATCAAGTAATATATACGCACACGGTATTTAAACCTTGGTTTTTCCCTAATTTTTCAAAATCAACCCTTACCACGTTAAAAATATGGAAAAAGCAAAATATCTCACCCCGCTGGCACTCTCTTTTCTGCCGTTGGCAGCACTTGCACAGCAGGACGTAAGGACGGAATGGCTCGACTCGACCAAAGTACGCGTAGCCTTTTCGCTTGCCGAAACCGACCGCAACGTCGGCAGCAACTATGCCGTTCTGGCTTCGCCTTACCTGGCCGGAACAAAAGGCGACACCTTGTGGCTCAACCCCTCGGTGTTCCGCGGAAAAAAGAACAAGCGCTACTCCGAACGCGCCGCATATTATAACAAGGAAACCGCCGACCCCAACACGGGCAACTACATGCTCAACGAAACGGCGCAATACGACGTTGTGCTCAACCGGAACGAAACTCCGTGGCTATGGAGCGACAAGGTAAGCCTCGGAGTTGAACGCGAGAAGCAGGGCTGCTGCGACCAGGAAGCACTGCCACACATCAGCAAAGGCTCGTTCGTTTACATCCCGGAATTCCATCCTGCACTGCCGCACGTGGAAAAAAGCACAGGCAAGGCCGGCGAGCTGGAGAAAGAGAATCCCGTGCTGCGCCACATATCCGAATACCGCCCCTACGACCGCACGCGCATACTGCAAAAGGAAAAAGGCGCGCTTATCGTGCACTTCCCCGTCGACAAAGCCGTTATCGACCGCTCTTTCCGCAACAACGCCGCCACGCTCGACCGTATAGTTGAAATAACGCGGCAGGTTGCGGCCGACACCTCGTCGTCGTTAAAGAAAATCCAGATAGTAGGCTCGGCTTCGTTCGAAGGCCCGCAGGGGCACAACGAGCAGCTCGCGGCACAGCGCGCCGAGGCGCTGAAAGAATACATACTTGAAAACGTAGGCATAGGCAGCCCGCTGTTCGAGTGCAACAACGGCGGCGAGGCCTGGGCTGATTTCCGCTACGTGGTAGCCGGGAACGATTTTGAAGGACGCGACGACGTTTTGCGCATAATCGACACCGAAAACAACCCCGACCGCAGGGAGAAAGCAATTAAACGCCTCAACGGCGGACGCACATACGCATATATAAAGGACAACCTGCTGCACGACCAGCGCAACTCGGGGTACGTTCAGATATATTACGATTACGTCGACGACAAGGCTGCGCCTGTCATCAACCGGGCTTCAGAACTTATAAACCAGGGAAAGTACGACGAAGCGCTCACACTACTTAAAAAGGTAGAAAGCGACAAGCGTGCGTATAACGCCCTTGGCGTGGCCTACTACATGACGGGCAACAAAGCACTCGGAATGGAATACATGCGTAAAGCCGCCAACGAAGGCAACGCACAAGCAGCCGGGAACATAAGGCAACTCGAAGCCATTGAGCACGCAAAGCAACTCGAAAACGAATAAAACCATTATAAACCATTAACAAACCTTTTTTCTTTAACTAATTAAATTAACTTATTATGAAACAGTACGGAAAATTCAAGTTAGGAGTACTGCTGCTTGCTTCTGCAGGCCTCGCGTCGTGCTCCTCGGATGACACTTTCTCCGGAAGTAAAGGACAGTCGGGCGAACCCGTGAAGACACAGTTCGCTATCAGCGTTCCCGCCGGCAAAGCCGGACGTCTTGCTCAGAACATCGTGCAGGGACAAAACCCCGCAGTGTTCCGCGGCATGAACAACATCAATCTTATTTCCTTTAACGCAGCTCCCGCAGCAGGAGGAGCCGGCACGGAAGTTATCAAACTCGGTTCTATCCTCGACAACGAGCTGCAAGCAAACACAAGCGCAAAGGTTTACTACGAAGTACCCATCGAAGTAGGTACAACCAACTTCCTTTTCTACGGCGAGGCTTACAGCGCAACCCCTAACGCAAAAACAGACGGTGCACTGGAAGCAACAATAGGTGAAAGCGT
>URSZ01000047.1 GCA_900550635.1 uncultured Prevotella sp.
TGAGCCTGACGGGCAGAACAGTTGTGCAATGCGCTCCTTTGACCCCTTGTCGGCATTTGTAAGGTCGTCGCCTTCACGAACCGTGCCGCTCATGACTTTGAAATACTGCACCTCGCCGATATGCGGCTCAATGCCCGTCTTGAAGAAGTAAATGGATGTCGGGCCTTCGGAGTCGGGTTTCACTTCGTTGCCGGCAATGTCGGTTACTTTAGGCATTTCGTCAACGAAAGGAACTACGTTGCCGAGGAACTCCATCATGCGGCGTACACCCATGTCTTTGCTTGCGCATACGCAGAACACCGGGAAGATGTTTCTCTCAATTAGTCCTTTGCGTATGCCTTCGCGCATTTCGTCTTCGGTAAGGTTTTCTGTGTCGAAGAACTTTTCCATGAGTGTCTCGTCGTTTTCCGCTGCTGCTTCAACGAGTTTAGCGTGCCATTCGGCTGCTTTTTCCGCCTGGTCGGCAGGAATTGCTTCTATAGTGGGAGCTCCGCCTTCGGGTTTCCAGGAATATTTCTTCATTAGCAGCACGTCTATCATCGTGTTGAAGTCAGGGCCTGTCTTTACGGGGTATTGTACGGGAACAACCTTGCTTCCGTAAATAGAACGGAGCTGCTCGATGATATTGTCGTAGTCACATTTCTCGTCATCAAGCCGGTTGATGAGGAATATAACTGGTTTGTTAAGTTTTTCGGTATAGCGAAAATGATTATGTGTGGCAACTTCGGGACCGTTTTGCCCGTTTATCATTATTACGGCGGTGTCGGTAACGCTAAGGGCCGTAATTGTAGCGCCGATAAAGTCGTCAGAACCCGGGCAGTCGATGAAATTCAACTTTTTCCCGTTCCATTCCGTGTGGAAAGGTGTTGCAAATACGGAATAGCCGTATTCCTGTTCTACTGGAAAATAGTCGCTGACGGTATTTTTTGCGGTAATGCGTCCGCGTCGTTGAATCTGACCACTTTCATAAAGCAAAGCTTCGGTGAGAGTGGTCTTTCCCGCCCCGTCGCTGCCGAGAAGAGAGATGTTCTTAATCTCTTTTGTCTTATAGACTTTCATGTGAATTAAATTTATAAGGTTTGTATTTTCTATTCTGTCGTGATTTTCACGAAACCGGTTTGCAAGTTGCGATTTTTTCATGAATTAAGCAATAGATAGCTTGTTTTTTTTCTGAAAAAGCACGATTCGTTAATTTTGCAATGCGGCGTTTGGCCGTTTTGTACATAAATAACGACATCATGGCCGGAATATATGTTCATGTTCCTTTCTGCAAGACGAGGTGCAGCTATTGTGATTTCTATTCCACTACATTCGGGGCGGAGGTAATGGAGAAATACACCGCACGAGTGTGCGTTGAACTTTCAGCACGCAAGAAATACCCCGGTTCAGGGAAGATCTCGAGCGTATATTTTGGAGGAGGAACTCCTTCACGCCTGGAAATCCGGCAGCTGAAGCGTTTGTTTGATTGCATTTGCGATAATTTCGAAATTGCTGACGGGGCGGAAATAACCGTAGAGGCCAATCCCGATGATTTGTGCGACGAATATGTGCAGGCACTCCGTACCTTGCCTTTCAATCGTGTGAGTATGGGCGTGCAGAGCTTCAATGATAATTTGCTTGCGGTCATAAACCGGCGTCATACGGCGCAACAGGCTGTGGACGCATTCAACAGGCTGCGCGGAGCCGGTTTCGGGAACATCAGCATTGACTTGATTTACGGGCTTCCGGGTGAAACATTGGCTATGTGGGAAAATGATGTTGTTAAAGCGGTAACAATGAAGCCGGAGCATGTCTCTGCGTATGCGTTGACTTACGAACCGGGAACACTGCTCTACCGTCGCAGGCGGGCAGGTGAGATAGCTGAAGCCGACGAGGATTTATATGTCTCCATGTACGGATTGCTTATGGACAGGTTGAATGAGGCCGGATACGAACACTATGAGATTTCAAACTTTGCACTTCCCGGCCGTCGTGCCGTGCACAATTCGTCATATTGGACGGGTGAGCCTTACTTGGGCGTAGGACCGGGAGCGCATTCGTATGACGGTGTGAGCCGTCGGTGCAATACGCCTGATGTTATGTCATACATATCGAGCGACGGCGATGTTCCGCACGAGTCCGAACTGCTTGATATGGATACAAGGTATGATGAAATGGTGATGACCCGCCTGCGTACTCGTGAGGGGATAGACTTGGGCTTGGTGCGGGATGAGTTCGGTGGCCAAAGGGTTGATTATTTGATGGAAAATGCCGCGCGGTCCATAGCTGCCGGGCAGCTTGAAGAGTATGAATGCAAAGGAAGGCGAATGCTGCGCCTTACACGCAAGGGCATATTTGTTTCGGACGAGATAATGTCAGACATGATGGCAGGATGATAGTCCACAATGTGGCCGCGTGCCGAAGCAAAAGGCGGTAAGACGCTGAAGGGTGGGGCGGCCGGCTTATTGTTGCGGAAAGGGGAGGATATTCGTTATGTATGGCAGGAGATGTAAAAAACAAGTCTGACATAACTTTATATGTCAGACTTGTATGTCATTATAGCGGCAACGTACAGCCGCGGGCGGTTTACGCCTGTTTAATCGTTTTATCTGTAGCCGCGCTGAAATGTTATTTCGTAGAAACATGCGTACACGTTTCCGCTTGCATCTTGCTGGCCTTCGGTGCTCGGTACGATGAGACGTACCTTTGCTATTTCTTCATCGGGCGATGACTGGCGGCCTATGTTTACATAGCTGAAAGGTATAAGCCATCCCGAGGGCACGGAGCCGCCGTAGTACGAGTACATCGAACCCGATACGAACGAGGCCGTAAATGTGCCAAGCGTATTTGTAACGGTCATTACGTCGGGTATGGCAACGCTGTACAGGTTGTCGTTCGACGTTTGTATCGAGTCGCCCCGCAGGTTCACCTCGGTGTATCTTGCCAGTACCGTGGCGGTTTCGCCGTTCTTCAGTTTTTCGCCGGCTCCCTTGCGAACTATCTGCATGTACACGCCCGATGATTTGAAAAGCACGTATTCGTTTTCTTGCAGGTTGGTAGTAGAATCCTGGGCTTCGAACTGTGCTTCGGATATGGTTTTGATAGGTGCGACGTATATAAGAGTGTCGTCCGAGTCGAGAGCCTTGATTAAAGTTCCTTTATTGATGAAGGAACGTATTACTTTGCGCTCGCGTTCCCGGCGTTCGCCGTAGCTGTCTTCATCTTCGCACGACTGTAAGGTGAACCCTGCCATTACAAGCGCGATTGCCGCAAGAATGAATAGTTTGCTTTTATGCATCGTTTAAGGTTTTGCATTGTTATTTGGTGGCAAAAGTAAGAAGAAAATATCACATTTTGCCGTTATGTAAGGTTTTTTAGCTTGCGGCTGGCAGCGGGTGCGACCTGCCGCATTCACACGGTGCTGCAAAAGGGCGTTTTTATATTGCTTTTCAAGGTTCGGAAATGGGGTAAAAAAGATAACGTAAAACGCTCCGGAAATGGTAGCTCTTTTGTGCGGAAAAGTGAAAACTGATTTTCAGCGCCTTTACCCCACGTGGGAGAAAAGAAAAATTCAAGGCACATATTTCAAAATATGTCGGACATATTTTAAAATATCTCAGACATATTTTTTGCCCCCTGAAAACCCGTTCGAAAAACCTGCTTTTGGAAGCGGACATATTCGGACGGGAGTTTTTCGTTGTATGAAACAGCAAGGGGGTTCTATTGATGTTGTGTTGTTTTTATCGGGTAAAAAAATGAATGCCGGGCACATAATGCCCGGCATTCGTTATATGATGTTGCCTTTTTGGCTTTTTGTTATTCGGCCGAGGTGAGCGGCTTTATCACGAACGTGAAATCGCGGTCGCCATAAGGCATTTGATATTCCGGTTCGGGCCATGCTCCCCACGAGTTGACGCAGCCAAGGCCGAACTGCCTCTGTGATATGTGAACTACCGTGAACGGGCGTTGCACAAGGTCGCCCGAGTGGCTCTGGTGTTTGTTCTTGTCTGGGCCGTCGTCAAGGTCGGAAGTCAGATAATTGAGCGACGAGCATTCCATGGGGGCGTTGGAGTAGAATTCCAGCCCCATGCCTTTGGGCGAGAGCACGCGCCACCAGCGTACATCAGTGTGGTTGCCGCTTTCTTGCGGGCGAACGTATCCCCAGTACTGGTTCTCGACGAGTTGCCTGAATATTCCGATGTGCTCGCTGTTGTTGCGGTCGATGTAGTTCTCTCCCGGGCCACGGCCGTAGTATTCAAGATTTACGAAATCGCGCGGCATCACGAGCTGCATTCCGTAACGGAACATCTGCGGCTTGTCCTTGGCGTTGGGGTCGGTAATGAGTTTCTGGTTCACAATGAGCTGGCCGTCGGGGCGCAGTGTGTATGTCATCTCGAGTTTTGCGGATACTCCCGGCATGTCGTATTTTGCGATTACCTGCTTTGCTTCGCCGAGTTCCTTGCATTCGAATGATTTGAGGTCCATTTGCGGGTTTTTCCATGCAGCGAAGTGGTTTTGCAGGCTGGCTCCGTAGTCGTTGTCGGTTGGTGCGCGCCAGAAGTCGGGCACGAGCGAGTAGCCTTTCTTGAATGCCGGCGCGTTGTCGATGTCGAGGTAGTCAATCCAACCGGTGCTCTTGTTGAATGTAACGGTTGTGTGGCCTGCTGCAAGCGACAGGCATGCGAGTTGTTCTTGTTTTACAACCTTCTCGGCCGGTGCCGCGGTTTCGTCTTTCTTCTTCGACTTCTTTACGGTTCTTATTTCCGGCTGTTCGGCAGTAGCTTTTGGCATGAGGCTCTCTACTGTCGGGAACTTATACTGGCTTACCGGCAGTTGCTGGTGTGCTATCACGTAGTTTACATCAAGGAGCGGTTCTACGGTCTTGATTCTGAAATTGATGTTCAGCAGCAGTTCCTTGTCTTTCGCGTCGTTGGGAACGGAGAAGCCTTTGAGGGATATTTGCCGGCGTTCCTGCGGTTTTACATTCAATGCGTCTTCGTTGCCTTTTGCAATGCTTTCGCCGTTTGCGAGCAATTCCCATTCAAGGCGGACGTTCGAAAGGTCGCGGAAGAAGTATTCATTGTAAATTTCCAATTCTCCTTTGCTTATATTTATAGGCGTAACCCAAATGTCCTGGTATATGTGGCGTATTTCGCTTGCCTCGGGCTCGGGTTCGCGGTCGGGGCGTATGAAACCGTTGTTGTTGAAGTTGTGGTCGGTAGCCGGGTAACGTCCGAAGTCACCTCCGTAAGCGAAAATAATGGAGCCGTTTTCGTTCTTGGTGCGTAAGCCCTGGTCTACGAAGTCCCATATATATCCTCCCTGATATTTGGGATATTTGCGTACCAAGTCCCAGTATTTTTTGAATCCGCCGGTGCTGTTGCCCATGGCATGCGCATATTCGCACTGAATAAGGGGGCGCGGGTCATCGCCCTGGCAGTATTTTTCGCAATCGGCGTAAGTATAATACATCGGGCAGTAGATGTCGGTCTTGCCTCCCTTTGTCCAAATGGCCTGCTCGTAATGTATCGGGCGCGAGTTGTCGTAAGCCTTGACAAGCTCGTATGCCTTTTCGAAGTTAGGCCCGTAGCCGGCTTCGTTGCCGAGGCTCCATACAATAATAGACGGGTGGTTCTTGTATATCTTTATATTGTAGTCGTTGCGCTCAAGGTGCGTTTGTTCATAAAGCGGATTCTTTGCGAGAGTTTTATCGCCGTATCCCATTCCGTGCGATTCTATGTTCGCCTCAGCCGTTACGTAAAGGCCGTACTTGTCGCACAGTTCATACCAGCGCGGGTCGTCGGGGTAATGGCAGGTTCGCACGGCGTTCAGGTTGTGTTCTTTCATTATCTTGATGTCCTGAATCATTCTCTCTACAGAAATTACGTAGCCGCCGTCGGGATCCATTTCGTGACGGTTTGCGCCTTTTATCAAGATAGGTTTGCCGTTCACGCAAAGCTGTGAGTTTTTTATTTCAACTTTGCGGAATCCTACTTTCTGCGGTATTACCTCGATAATATCTTTGGCCTCTTTGCCGTCTGAAAGTGTTATGTACAGGTCGTAAAGGTTAGGTGTTTCGGCAGTCCATTTTTTAGGATTCTCAACGTTAATCGTTTCGACAAAGTTTCCTTTTGAATCTACCTTGCCTTCTATTGCTTTTATTTCCTGTCCTGTCGGGTCGCAGAGGCTAAGTTTTACTTCGCAGCCTTTTGCGCGCGGTGCGGTTACGTTTACTTTCAGCGTTCCGTCGGTGTAGTTGTTTGTCAGGTCGGGAGTAATAAATACGTCGTCGATGTGTTTTTTGGGGCGTGTGTAGAAATATACTTCGCGTGCGATACCAGTGAGGCGCCAGAAGTCCTGGTCTTCAACGTATGAGCCGTCGCACCAGCGCATAACCTGCATTGCCACGAGGTTTTTCTTGCCCGGTACGAGGTATTTGGTAACGTTGAACTCCGCAGCTACTTTGCTGTCTTCGCTGTAGCCTACGAATTTGCCGTTAATCCAGACTTCGAGGTTTGAAGTGGCGCTTCCCACGTGGAAATAGATGTCTTCGCCTTTCCATGTTTCTGGAATTTCGAACTCGCGGCGGTATGAGCCGGTGTAGTTGTTTTTCTCTTCAACGAAGGGTGGGTTCGATTCGAATTGTGTAGCCCATGCGTAACCCACGTTCTTGTATGTGGCGTCGCCATATCCGTTTACTTCGAATATTGCAGGCACATTGAATTCTACCCATTTCGAATCGTCGTATCCTACTTTGTAGAAATCAACGGGGCGTTTGTCGTGGTCTTTCACGAAATTGAATTTCCATTTGCCTTCTGCCGACATGTACAGCTTCGAGGCTGTCTTGTCCCAGGCCTTAGCCAGTTGCTGCGATTCGTAGGCAAAGAAATTTGCGCGTGACGGTTCGACGTTCACGCGGTTTACGTTCGGGTCGAGCCAACGTTCTTTCTTCTCTTGCGCTGTGGCCACTATGGCTGTGAGGCATAGGCAGGCCAGGAGCGTGTTTCGGAATTTGTTCATTCTTGTTTGGTTTTAGATTTTAAGAAAATAATTGTGATGTATCTGAGCAGTTGGGGCACAAGTGCTGCGCCCTTGTTTTTACTTGTAAGGCAGGTTAGTATTGTTCATTCGTCCTTGCAGGCAATGCACTCGGCTTCCACGAGCCATTGCGGCCTGCACACTTTGGCAAGGGTTATTACCGTTGGAACGTCGCCCAGCTTTTCTTTCAGCACACGCTCTACGGTATGCCTGTCCGAATAGTCGCGTATGTAGGCTATTACGGCTTTTATGTCACTAAGCCGGGTGTTTGCGTCAGCCAGCAAGGCTCCGATGTTTTCAATCAGTCTTTCGGTTTGTTTTTCGGGGTCGTTAAGGTAAATGCAGTTGCCGTGTTTGTTTATGCTTGCCGTTCCCGATATGTACGAGGTCGTGTTTATGCCAGTGTTCAATGCCGTGCCGCGTTCGAAAGCCACCCCGTATTCTGCCGTAGGGTTGAGGTGGTCTAAGGCATGCAGGTATTTTATTTCGCCGGCCTTTATGTTTTCTTTCGACAGGAAGTCTACGGCCACCACGGCGTCGGGGCAATCACTATATCCGCATATCCCGGTAGAGGCTATGAAGTGTGTGTCGACGGCAAGGCCGTTTTGCGAGAAAAACTCGTTCCTGCCTTTTACAACGCCGGAGTAGTTCCTGTCGATGTCGCGCACAAAGAGCCATGTGCGTACCGTGTTGTCGGCTATGGTCATGCCGTATTGCGCGAGTAGTGCCTTGTGGTGTTCGAAAGCCAGCATGGTCTGTTGCCTTCCGTCGGCATTTTTAATTTCGTCGCTTTTAAAGCGGACGGTGTGGTATATATATATGCCTTGCGGCGTGATGACTCGTTTTATGTTGTCGGCAATAGATTCGACGGTTGCGTTTTTTGCGAATTGCGCCATGATCGTAATGCGGCTTCCGTCGACGGGCGGCTGCTCTATGTACGATACGGCACATTTGCCGAGTGTTTCTTTCAGTTCGCTGTTCTCTACGGCAGGTAGCTGGTTTATTATGTCGCTGAAAAACACCCTTGCCCAAACGAGCGTCTCGTTGTTCTTTATGTGCAGTTCTTTCTCGGTTTGCAGTTTTTCGCTCAACGAATAAGCCAACTGTTCCGGACTGGTCGCGTTGTCCGGTTTTAATATTATGAAATTACAGCTATCGGTCATTTATTTCCTCCTTGTTTTTAATATTATGAAATTACAGCTATCGGTCATTTATTTCCTCCTTGTGGTACAAATATAGGTATTTTATTTTCTATGAACATATATTAAAATAGTCAAATTGCGCGTTTTGGCGCATTATACCCTTATGTGGTGATATTTTTGACGGTAGGTAGGCTTATGGTAGTTCTCGAATGAATATATATTCTATAAATGCGGATATTCTTTCACTTTTTCCGGCCTCTTTCAAAAGCCTGTGTTCATCAGCTTTTCGGGGTAGGAAAAATATGTGCCTTGTATTTTGAAATAGGTCGGACATATTTTGAATTATGTGCCTTGTATTTTTTCTTTGCTCAGAGAGGGGTGTAAAATTGTGCCTTCAAGGCCATGTCTTGTTATGAATATTTATCATAAAATTCCTTGGCCGCCGGAACTTCTCTTCCGGTAGGACGGCAAAAATCGGCAAGGTGCAAAAAATGAGTGCACTCGTTTTGTATTGCGCTCTCCTTTTGCTACTTTTGCAGAAAATGCGTGCTGCCCGTTGCTCGCGTCCCTCCGCAGCCGGCGGGATGTGTAAGGCGGTGGCAGTGCTGCACGGCAAAGTAAAATAAAACAATTATAAAGATGAAGAAATTAGCAATAACAATGCTGGCTTTCGTTGTCGGAGCGATGTTTTCGCCCCTCAGTGCCGCAATTACGTTGAAGGACATACTTGACGGCAAGTATCGTGTAAATACAATGCGGGCATTCCAGTCGTCGGACGACGGCGAAAGCTACCTGCAATTGAGCAAGGACAATAAACAGATAGTGGCATATTCGTTCAAGACGGGCGAACAGACCGTTGTCTTGGCCGACATAAGCACGGCCCGCGGCGCCAAGGCCGACAGGATAGACGGATATATCATCTCGCCCGACAAAAGGAGAATCCTAATCCAGACCAAGACGCAGCAGATATACCGCCATTCGTTTACGGCCGAATATCTGATATACGACGTGAACAACAAGACGCTCACGCCGCTTTCCGAAGGCGGCCCACAGCAGCAGCCGCAGTTCTCGCCCGACGGCACGATGATTTCGTTCGTTCGTGGCGGTAACCTCTATCTCGTTAAACTGCTTTTCGACAATGCCGAAAGCCAGGTAACCAAGGACGGCGCGCCGGGCAAGGTTATCAACGCGCTGCCCGACTGGGTGAACGAGGAAGAGTTTGCCACAGCTTGCTCTTATGTGTTTACGGCCGACAGTAAAATGCTCGTTTGGATTCGTTACGACGAGAGCGCCGTGCCGCAATTCTCTTTCCCTCTTTATAAAGGGATGTATCCCGAATATTCCGCTTACGCCGAATATCCCGGTACGTACAGCTACAAGTATCCAGTAGCCGGCGCGGTGAATTCCAAGGTAAGCGTTCATTCGTTCGACATAAAGAGTCACGTGATACGCACGCTCGACGTGCCGCTCGATGCCGACGGCTACATACCCCGCATATTCCAGACGTCCGACCCCGAGAAAATCGCGGTAGTAACGCTTAACCGCCACCAGGACCGCATGGACGTTTACGCCGCCAACCCGCGCTCTACGGTATGCAAACTGCTCGTGCGCGAAACAGCCGACAAATATGTGAGGGAAATATCTTATACCGGAATGAAATTTTATGATAACCACTTTGCCATGATTAGCGATCGCAGCGGGTATAACCACATTTACTGGTATAATCTCAACGGTCAGCTGATAAAGCAGGTTGCAAGCGGCAATTATGAAGTTACCGACTTTTACGGTTATGACGCCGACGGCGGCAAGTTCTATTATGCAGCACGCGAGGAAGGCCCGCAGTACAAGGCGGTGTATTCGGTTGACGCCAAAGGAAAGGTAAAGAAGCTCTCTACGCAGAAAGGCGAAAACTCGGCTTCGTTCAGCTCAGGAATGAAATATTTTGTGAACGTATATTCCAGTTTCGATACTCCGCCCGTTACAACTCTGTGCTCTGCGTCGGGAAAAGTTCTGAAAACACTTATAGACAACTCAGAAGTAAAGAATGTAATCGACGCCGACGCGCCCGTTACGAAAGAAATGTTCGAGTTTACAACCTCGGAAGGCGTAAAATTGTATGGCTGGATGGTGAAACCTGCGGACTTCAGCACATCAAAGAAGTATCCCGTAATAATGTACCAGTACTCCGGCCCCGGCTCGCAGGAAGTGACCGACGCATGGAACGCCGGATTCTTCGGCGGAATGGCCTTTGAACGCTACCTGGCGCAGCAGGGTTACATCGTGGCTTGCGTCGACGGTCGCGGAACGGGAGGACGCGGTGCCGAGTTCGAGAAGCAGACTTATCTGCAGCTTGGGCAGAAGGAGGCGCGCGACCAGGTGGAAGCTGCGCTTTACCTCGGCGGCCAGCCGTATGTCAACAAGGACCGCATAGCTATCTGGGGATGGAGCTTCGGCGGTTTCAATACGCTAATGGCTATGAGTGAGGGACGCAACGTGTTCCGCGCCGGCGTGGCAGTTGCTCCCGTGACTAACTGGAAGTATTATGATTCGGTATATACCGAACGCTATATGCGCACGCCGTCGGAAAATGCCGACGGGTACGGTGACAACCCCATGGCACGCGCGTCAAAACTTAGCGGTTCGCTGCTTATCGTGCACGGTACGGCCGACGACAATGTGCATTACCGTAATACGGCGGAATATACCGAAGCTCTCGTGCAGGCTGACAAGCAATTCCAAATGCAGGTGTACACCAACCGCAACCATTCCATTTACGGCGGTAATACGTACAACCACCTGTTTACGCGCATGGTCGATTTCTTGAACACACAGCTCAAGAATTAGAATTTTGCGCTATGTCTGAAATATTTACAAGCAACGAAAACCTCCTTCTCGGCAGCAGCAATGACGGGAAGGAGGCTTTTGCATTCTGTTCTTACGACTCTCCGGTAGGTGAGTTGCTTTTTTGTTCCGACAGCAAAGGCGTAGCTGCCCTTTGGTTTGCCGGGCGGGATAAGAGTTATGATGACTTTGCACGGAATGGCCGTTTCGCGGCCGGCGGCCACAACGCTGCCGCAAAAACATGGCTCGACGAGTATTTCAGCGGGCACAATCCGGGTTTTATTCCGCCGCTTTCGCTGCACGGTTCCGGCTTTTCCATTAAAATATGGGAAATGCTGCTCGACATACAGTTCGGGAAATTGACAACGTATGGCGAACTGGCAAGGATGTACGCCGCAAAAGAAGGATTGGCGCACATGTCGGCGCAGGCAATAGGCGGTGCGGTAGGCAGGAATCCCGTGTGTATAATAATACCTTGCCACAGGGTAGTGGGAGCGGGTAATTGCCTAACCGGCTACCGCGAAGGTTTGGACAGGAAGGCTGCGTTGCTGAGTTTCGAAGGAATAGACGTGTCGCGTTTCAGCATGTGAGCGGCAATTTCGTATGCAAATGCAACGGCCTAACGGTTCGGTTTGCTCCGAGGCGTATTCATTCTTTTTTCATGCCGCCCGGATATGCGGACATAAAAGGACGCGAAAACGAGGTGGTGAAACGGCGGATTTTAAAGCGAAAAATTGAAAACTGATTTTCAGCTCGTAAACCCTATATAGGAGCAAATAAAAAATACAAGGCACATAATTCAAAATATGTCTGACATATTTCAAAATATCTCAGACATATTTTTTGCCTCTCAAAAACCGAGGCTAAAACGTGCAGACAAAAACGGATTCAGACGCGGTTCTTTTTTTCATCTCTCTAATGCGCGTTAAAAGATGTCGTAAAAGCCTGTTGTTAATTTTACGGCGTTTTGCGGCAAAGTCACCTTCGCTGTGCTTTTCTTTCAGCAAGGGCTTGGGTGATTTTCTGCTTTGCCAAAAACAGAAGTCTCTTGTAATAGTACGCTGTTGCAATGCTTGCTGTCAGGTAAACTACGTAGGCCAGCAATACGCTTGTTTCGCTCAGGTCCAATGTGGACGACCTTACAATGGGGTGTATGATAAATATGTATGCCGAATTTACGCCTATAAAGAGTATGAACGAGTACACTTTTCCCAAACGGCGCGTCAATCTTTCCAGCGGCATTAAGGCTATAGGCAGAAGCGTAAAAGTGAACGGCCACAAGTATTTGTTTGAGCCGCACACAAAGAACAGAACCAGCATTGCCAGTGCAAGGCCGTAGGACGGATACGTGCTTTTTTGGGCGAACACAATACCGACCGTGAATGGTAACATGTATCCAACGAATGTGCGGCTCAGGTAGGCAATGCCGTCCATCATGCCTAATGCCATTATTGCAGCTTGCAGTATAATGCTCGCTATCGAAATTGCAATGACCGGTTTCAGGCTTCTTCCATATACGGAAAGGTAGTAGACGATATATAATTGGAAAATAAGCGAGAAAAACCACCATGGCCCGTGGAATACATACGGGTCGGGATTGAATCCGCTTGTAAAGGTTGTCATCATCAGCAAGTCACCAATGTGGTCTGAGAAATAACTGGCTTTTTTAATGCACATGAAAAGGAAATGAGGCAGCAGCAGCGGCAGCATGAGCAGCCACAGCTTTTTTGCATGCTTTAACGAGAAAGCAGCAAAGGATATGTCAGTCGTTTCCCTGGTGTATTTTATAGCCAATCCGTATCCGCACAGGAATACAAAAATGGCAACCCCATAGTGGCCGTAATGCGACAAAAGGTTGATAAGCAGGTTCGGTCCTCCGTTGGTCAGTACGCTAACCATCTGGTCAAACCGCTCGGCCAGGAAAAAGTGCTGGTTTTCCTGAACCGTGCCGGGAAGCCTGTGGCTGAAATTGTGTAATATAATGAGTAAGATAGCTATTCCTTTAAGTACGAAAACTTCGTTAACCGACATCCTGTATTTTTGCACTAATGCCATATCCTTTTGTATGTTGGGTTTGTGTTATGTTTCTTGCTTTGTCTGTATCGTGTCTTCTTTGAGACAAGTTAACACATATAAAGTTTAATTTTGAATATTCTTTTTTGGATATTTTTTGTTCCAAACAGCATATCGTAATTTTAAAAACGCGTCAAGTCAGTGAGGAGAACCACCTTGGAAAGCCCGAGTACAAATAATAATGACGGATAATTTCTAAAAATGCTCATTTTGAAACCGCATTGTATTGAGGAAAATGTTATCTTTGCATTGACATAACATTATAATTCTTATAACTATGGGAAAAGATTTGAAAGGAACAAAAACAGAGAAGAACTTATGGGCTGCATTTGCAGGTGAATCACAGGCAAGGAACAAATATACCTACTATGCAAGTAAGGCTAAAAAAGACGGCTATGAGCAAATAGCTGCCATGTTCGAAGAAACTGCAAACAACGAGAAGGAACATGCAAAATTGTGGTTCAAGATTCTTGAAGGTGGTGATATAAAAGATACTATGGCTAACCTTGCCGACGCAGCAGGCGGCGAGAATTACGAATGGACAGAAATGTATCCCACTTTTGCAAAGGAAGCTCGCGAAGAAGGCTTCGACGAAATAGCTCGTAAGTTCGAAATGGTTGCTGCTATCGAAAAGACGCACGAAGAACGCTATCGCAAACTGCTCAAGAACATCGAAGACGCAATCGTGTTCTCACGTGAGGGCGATTGTGTATGGATTTGCCGTAACTGCGGCCATATCGTAATAGGTCCCAAAGCTCCGAAAGTTTGCCCCGTATGCAACCATCCGCAGAGTTTCTTTGAGATAAAGGCTGCTAATTATTAATAGTTGACAACCGTAAAACACAGACCCCTGCCCGTAGCTTCTTAATGGAGGCTTGGCAGAGGTCTTGTTTTTTTGTATCTTTGCCGACGTTTAAGCTTGCATTATGTTTGTAATATGGTGCAAACCGAGACAGTACAAAAATATTCTGACGCTAAGGATGGGCAACTTTCTAAAGATAACCGTATCGTTGTTGTTTGTTTTTTCGGTTACGGCTAACGCCAAAGTGTGGAACGCTTCCGATTTCCCAATGGTGCATTTGCAGGACGCACGGCGATACGTGTCCGACCCCGGAAACTTCATTTCTCCGGCTGTGCGCGATTCTGTAGATATATTGTTGCGCAACTTGGAACTGAAAAAAGGCGTACAGACCGTGGTTGCCGTAGCTGATAGTGTAGCCAATGAGGATTGTTATGCTTTCGGTATGGAACTTGCACGCATAAACGGTGTGGGCGACAAGAAACAGAACACCGGACTTGTAATCGTGCTTTCGCCCGGTAACCGTTGCTATTATATCCTTACGGGGCACGGCTTGGAAGGTTCGTTGCCCGACGCATTATGTAAGAGAATAGAAAACCGTTACATGCTCCCACACCTGAAGCAGGGCAATTGGAGCATGGCAGTTCTCGATGGCGTAAGCGCAATATGCGCACATCTGCAGAATGACTCCACTTTGTTGCCTGGTAAAAGCGGCAGGCAGCGCAATGACGGCAATGCGCCGCTTGTAGCACTGGTAATAACGATAATTTTAGTGCTTGTCCTATATGCCGCATACAAATCCAAACACAAACATTCCGACTTGTGTCCACGTTGCAGAAAACATTCGCTGCGTCCTACGGGCGAGACATTGCAACGTACAGCCGACGGTGTGATAATGGAAATTTACAGATGTAACAATTGCGGATATACAGAGCCTCGTGAAAAGAATGATGGACACGGAGGTTCGAATTGGGGATTGGGAGCTTTCCTCCCACCGTTTATCTGGTTTGGCGGAGGACATGGCGGAGGAGGCCTGTTCGGCGGTGGCGGAATGTCCGGAGGCTCATTCGGCGGCGGTTCGTTTGGAGGTGGTTCATTCGGCGGCGGCGGAGCCGGCGGAAAATTCTGACAAGGCCGCAAATAAGTAAATAATCGCAAATAAATACATTTAAAGTTATGATGAAGAAGAAATCATTAATCGCATTTATTGCAGTAATCGTTATCCTGGTAATTTGGTGTGTAACCCAGTATAACGGTATAATAACAAAAGAAGAAAGCGTATCTACTGCGTGGGGAAATGTGGAAGTGCAGTACCAGCGTAGGGCAGATTTGATACCAAACCTCGTAAATACGGTTAAAGGATACGCAACGCATGAGCAGGAGACTCTGAACGGTGTTGTAGCTGCGCGTGCAAAGGCTACTCAGATAACCGTAGATCCGGCGGATTTGACTTCAGAAAAACTGGCTGCCTATCAAAAGGCTCAAGGCGACGTTACTACAGCCCTCGGCAAGTTACTTGCCATAACCGAGAACTATCCGCAGCTTAAGGCTAACGAGAACTTTTCGGAGCTCCAGGCACAACTCGAAGGAACGGAGAACCGAATAAGCGAAAGTCGCAGGATTTTCAACAATACCGTGCAGGAATATAATCTTGCCATACGACGTTTCCCGGGGAATATAGTGGCAGGGCTTTTCGGTTACGAAAAGAAAGCGAAGTTCGAAGCTGCTGAAGGGTCGGAGAAAGCTCCTGAAGTTAAATTCTAAGTAAAACGTAAGTAAAATGGATTCCAAACAACGTTATATGCTCAGAGGCGTGAGCGCGATGAAGGAAGATGTGCACGCAGCAATAAAGAATATTGACAAAGGCATTTTCCCGAAGGCGTTTTGCAAGATTCTTCCTGATATTTTGGGCGGAGATCCCGAATATTGCAATATAATGCACGCCGACGGAGCCGGAACAAAATCGAGCCTGGCATATATTTATTGGAAGGAAACAGGCGACCTCGGTGTGTGGCGCGGCATAGCTCAAGATGCAATTGTCATGAATACCGACGATTTGCTCTGTGTGGGTGCGGTTGATAACATACTCGTGTCTTCCACGATTGGGCGTAACAAAATGCTCATTCCCGGCGAGGTTATTTCGGCTATAATAAACGGCACAGACCAGTTGCTTGCCGAAATGTGCAACATGGGGATAGGCATTTACGCTACCGGGGGCGAGACAGCTGACGTTGGCGACCTTGTGCGCACAATAATAGTAGACTCAACGGTAACGTGCCGCATGAAACGCAGTGATGTTATCGACAACGCCAATATACGTCCCGGTGATGTCATAGTAGGCCTTTCTTCTTCCGGCCAGGCCACTTACGAAAAGCAGTACAACGGCGGCATGGGCAGCAACGGGTTAACTTCGGCCCGCCACGATGTATTTGCCAAGTATCTTGCTGAAAAATATCCCGAGAGTTACGATAAGGCCGTGCCCGAAGAACTCGTTTATAGCGGCAGCTACCGCCTTACCGACGCCGTAGCAGGCGCGCCAGTGAATGCCGGACAACTCGTGCTTTCGCCTACTCGTACTTACGCGCCGATAATCCGCCGGGTGCTCGACGAGCTTCGCCCTGCGATACATGGAATGGTGCATTGCACCGGCGGCGCGCAGACCAAAGTGCTCAATTTCGTGGGCGACGACTGTTGCGTTGTCAAAGACAACATGTTCCCCGTGCCCCCGTTGTTCCGTGCCATAAAGGAAGAAAGCGGAACGGATTGGGAGGAGATGTACAAGGTGTTCAACATGGGACATCGTTTCGAAGTCTATGTTTCTTCCGAAAACGCGAGCCGCGTTATCGACATCAGCAAGAGTTTCGGCGTGGAAGCGCAGGT
>URSZ01000048.1 GCA_900550635.1 uncultured Prevotella sp.
GGTTAAGGAACCACCACCCACGACTTTGCCTTTCATAGACTCGGGCAGGTCGTTCATCATTTGTGCCACTTCGGTCTGGTCGTTGATTTTTGCGGCACGCTCCAAAAGGCGTGAATGCAGGTAGAATACATCTCCCGGGTAAGCCTCGCGTCCAGAAGGACGACGCAATATGAGGGATATTTCTCGGTAAGCAACAGCCTGCTTTGACAAATCGTCGTATACGGCAAGGGCGTGCTTTCCACGATCGCGGAAATATTCTCCGATTGCAGCGCCTGCAAATGGTGCATAGTACTGCAGTGCAGCCGGGTCGGCTGCCGTTGCTGCTACTACTATTGTGTACGGCATAGCGCCATGCTCTTTCAGAACTTGTACAATATTTGCTACTGTTGAGGCTTTCTGACCAATAGCAACATATATACAATAAACAGGGTCTCCTTTTTCATAATTCTCTCTCTGGTTTATTATTGTATCGATTGCTATTGCCGTTTTACCTGTTTGCCTGTCGCCGATAATAAGTTCGCGTTGCCCCCGGCCTATAGGAATCATTGAATCTATCGCTTTTAATCCGGTTTGCAGTGCCTGGTTTACAGGTTGGCGGTAAATAACACCTGGCGCTTTTCTGTCGATAGGCATTCTCAGCTTTTCCCCTTCAATGGCAGGGCCTCCGTCAATTGGGACGCCCAACGGGTTAACTACACGGCCTAACATTCCGTCGCATACGTCGATTGAAGCAATTCGGCCTGTGCGTTTTACGGTTTGTCCCTCTTTGATACCTTCGTATGAACCTAACAAGACAGCACCGACATTATCTTCTTCAAGGTTCATGACAACACCGATAGTGCCGTCTTCGAACTCAAGAAGTTCGCTTGCGGTTGCATTTAGTAGCCCGTATATGCGTGCTACGCCGTCGCTGATTTGCAGAACTGTTCCGACTTCTTCAAGCTTTACATCGTTGTTTAACGATTTTAGCTGGTCGAGCAAAACCTTTGATACCTCGGCAGGGTTAATATTGTTTGGCATATATTGACTGGTTTAATTTTTTATGTATATCAGAATGCCTGATTGCTGCTTGCGAGCAACTGTTTTCTGATTTTACTGATTTGATTGTTTATTGTTGCGTCGATTCTGTATGTTCCGTATTCAAGAATGAAGCCACCACTGATGGATGTATCCTTCTCTATAGTAAAGTTTATCTTGCTTTGTGTACGGTTCTCTACTAAAGCGCGTATTTTATCAACAAGTTTTTGGCTAAGTTCAACAGGTACTATCAAGCGGCTTTTCAAAATGTTTTCTTCTTCTAAATACAGGGATATGTAGGAGTTTGCGATAAACTGCATGATGTCTGCCCTGTGTTTTGAAACAACAAGCTTGATAAAACGCTTTGTAGACTCGCTGATGGAATCCCCGCATGCAAGATTAAGAATGTTTTCTTTTTGTTCTGACGTCAAGGACGGATTTTCGATTATAAGACGCAATTTAGGTTCACACGTGTATACTTTAGCAATAGTTTCCATTTCTTTATATACAGTGTGTTCTTCTTTTTGCTCCAATGCAAACTTATATAACGCACGGGCATATCTTACGCTTATTATTCCTATATCCATCTGACAAATCTTGTTAAATCATTCTCACTTTACGGCTTCGATTTCATCGAGCAGGCTGTCAATGTAGCTAAGCTGCTTGTTATTGTCATCAAGCTCCCTGCGCAACACTTTCTCAGAGACTTGTGTTGACAAGTTTATGATTTGGCTGCGAATATCACGTATAGCTAAATCCTTTTCAACTTTAATTTGCTCTTTGGCTGATTCGATAATTTTTTTGCTTTCGATATCTGCTTTGTCGCGAGCCTCTTTGATTATGTTATCGCGTGTAGCCATCGCTTCTTTTAATATTTCTGCCTGCTTTTCGCGTGCTTGTCGCATGATGAGTTCGCTCTCGCTTTGTATGTTCGCTAATTTTTCGTTAGCCTCGCGTGCTTTTTTGAGCGATTCATCAATGTAGTTTTTCCTGTCTTCAACCATTTTTGTTATAACAGGAAAACCGAATTTCGCCAGAATTATGAAAACTATGACGAATGCTAATAGCATCCAGAAAAGTAACCCTGGATCGGGTGTGAGTAAGGACGGCATATTAAATTGTTGTTATTGGAACAAAGCTAATAGACAAATAATAACTGCGAACAGTGCAACACCTTCAACAAGAGCGGCAATAATGATCATGTTCAATCGGATATTGTTCGTCTCTTCAGGTTGCCGTGCAATAGCCGACATGGCGTCACCGCCGATTTTACCGATACCTATACCTGCGCCAATGGCTGCAAGTCCAGCGCCTATACCTGCGCCCAATTTAGCGAGCGCCGCATCTAACAAAATTAATAATAATGACATGGTTCTTGATTTTTTATGATTTTACTCTGATTTTGGTTCTAAGTGTGCTAAACCTATAAATACAGCACTGAGCATTGTAAATACGTATGCTTGTATGAATGCGACCAGTAATTCCAGGAAATCCATAAATATAGTCATTATTACGCTGACTATGGTCATGGATGTCCCTATAAACGCACCCATTTGTACTGTAATGAATATAATGCAAACTAATGATATGACGATGGCGTGTCCCGCTAAGATGTTAGCGAAAAGACGAATCATCAGTGCGAATGGCTTGGTGAATACACCGAAAAATTCTACAACAGGCATCATCGGCACGGGAAATTTTAGCCATGTAGGCACTTCCGGCCAGAAAATATCTTTCCAATAATGTTTGTTCCCAAATAGATTGACTGCTATAAAGGTACACACGGCAAGGAAAAAGGTTATTGCTATATTGCCCGTAAGGTTTGCGCCTCCCGGAAAAATAGGTACTAAGCCTATCAGATTGCTTATAAAGATAAAGAAGAACGCTGTAAGTAAGTATGGAGCGTAAAACTTATAGTGCTTTTCTCCTATGCTGCTTTTTATTACATCGTCGTTAATGCTCATTATGAACATTTCGATGAAACCAACAAAACCTTTAGGCGCGTCATCGTGCGGCTGTTTTTTCTTATACCACCGTGCGCACGACAGGAAAATGAAGAGCATTAACGCAGAAACAATAAACAGTTCAAGTACATTTTTTGTTATGGATATATCTATCGGGCGTACTTCGTTGTTGCTTGCGTCGCGTTCCACTATTTTACCTTTGTATTTACCTGACTGCGATATGTAAAAGCCGTTGTACGTCCCGTTGTTCTTTTCAAATTGCGATGAAAGGAACACGTTCCAGCCGCTTGCTTCGCTCCATAGTATTACAGGTAGTGGGATGATTATGTGATTTTCGCCTATATTGGCTATATGCCATTCGTATGCGTCGTCAGTATGGCCGAAAATGATATTTTGTATATTTATCTTTTCGGTCTTTTCCTCGGTAGCACTTGTGCTTTGCGCGCTGGCTGTCGATAAAAGGGCAAATGTGAAGGATATGAGTAGTAATATGTATTTACGCATTTCTTATTTTTATCTTTTTATCTACAGTTACAAAATATGTTATTTCAACAACCATAGCTGCCACGTAGTATGCAAAAGCTGAAATGGCGATTCCTAAAGATTTGTTCAAATATAGTAATATACTTATTAGTATGATACTTAATATAAACCTTATTGTTTTGTCTATCAGGTAAAACTGAGTTAGATATGCATTCTTTTGTTTAGATATTATTCCGTGAAAGTTCAGCGAGAACGCATTCAACGCCGTGTAAAATACTGTAAGCGATATTATGGCGGAGTAGAATTGCCTGCACCGGTACGAATCCGGCGCAAGAGCAATGATTATAATTCCTACCACTGCCAGAACGATTGCTGATAACAGTATGTATGACGCCTTTCTGCTCATTCTTGATTGTTATTTGGCTATTTCAACGCAAGCTGTCACGTTGTCGTTAGCCACTTCAACAAATCCGCTGTTTATTTTTACCGAACACTTACCTTTGTTGTCATAATATATGACTCCCTTTTGCAAATTTGATATGATGGGGGCGTGTCCTCTCAGAATTTCAAAAGGACCTTTGCCGCCGGGTACAGTGACGTATGCGGTTTCTCCTTCAAAGATTATTTTTTCGGGCGATATTATTGTCAGTTTCATATCTTTATGCTTGCGACAATAGTTTCTTGCCTTTTGCTATTGCGTCGTCTATTGTTCCGACGTTAAGGAAAGCCTGTTCGGGAAGATCGTCCACTTCGCCGTTCAGTATCATGTCGAATCCTTTTATGCATTCGTCTATTGGAACTTGCACTCCCGGAAGGCCAGTGAATTGTTGTGCTACGGTAAATGGCTGGCTCAGGAAACGTTGTACCCTTCTTGCTCTGTTTACGGTCAAACGGTCTTCGTCGGAAAGTTCGTCCATACCGAGAATAGCGATGATGTCTTGCAGTTCCTTGTATTTCTGCAATATCTGTTTTACCCTTTGTGCGCAGTTGTAGTGTTTCTCTCCAATGATTTTCGGGTCGAGTATCCTGGATGTCGAAGCCAGAGGGTCCACAGCCGGATAGATACCGAGTTCGGTGATTTTTCGGCTGAGCACAGTAGTAGCGTCAAGGTGGGTAAATGTCGTTGCAGGAGCGGGGTCGGTCATATCGTCGGCCGGAACGTATACGGCTTGTACCGACGTAATTGAGCCTTTCTTTGTTGATGTAATGCGTTCCTGCATTGCGCCCATTTCACTTGCAAGTGTAGGCTGGTATCCTACGGCAGAAGACATTCGGCCTAACAGCGCCGATACTTCCGAGCCGGCTTGCGTGAAACGGAATATATTATCGATAAAGAATAATATGTCGCTCGATTTCCCTGATTCAGAACCTGCGTCTCGCATGGATTCTGCAATCGTAAGTCCGGAAAGCGCAACCGAAGAACGTGCGCCGGGAGGTTCGTTCATCTGTCCGTAAACGAGTGTGGCCTGGCTTTTTGCCAATTCGTTGTAATCCACTTTGGAAAGATCCCAATGCCCTTCTTCCATGGATTTTTTGAATGCGTCGCCGTATCGTATTACGTTTGCTTCAATCATTTCGCGGAGCAGGTCGTTACCCTCGCGTGTACGCTCGCCCACACCGGCAATGACAGAGAAACCGTCATGAACTTTTGCGATGTTGTTTATAAGTTCCATTATAAGAACCGTTTTGCCAACGCCGGCACCTCCGAACAATCCGATTTTTCCACCTTTAAGATATGGTTCAAGCAGGTCGATTACCTTGATTCCGGTGGCGAGGACTTCCTGCGATGTCTTCAACTCGTCGAATTTAGGCGGATTACGGTGAATGGGGTAGTCGTTATCGTGTTCCATGGGTTTCAATCCGTCTATGCAGTCACCTATTACATTCATCATGCGGCCTTTTATCTGCGAGCCGCTGGGCATTGTGATAGGGCTGCCGGTCTGGATTACTTCCAACCCCCTTTTCAGTCCGTCGGTGTTATCCATTGCAACCGTGCGGACGGTATCTTCGCCAATATGCTGTTGTACCTCAACTACAAGTTTGCTACCATCTTCCCTGATTACGTCTAAGGCATCATGGATTTTTGGTAATACGTCTTCGGCTTTTTTTCCTGCTGTGTCGAAAACGACATCTATCACAGGGCCTATTATTTGTGAAATTCGACCGTTGTTGTTTGCCATAACATTCTCTTATCTTTCTTGCAAAGCTATTAAAATAAATCCGAAACCATCATGTTATTGTTAGTTTTTTTCCGGTGTTTAGTAATAATTGGGTATAATTTGCGCTATTTAAACTACTAAGTTGCGCGAAAAGCCCATAAACAAAGGCAAAAGCGAGGTATGGTACAAAAGTTTTTTGCTTACGGGGAGGCAGAGCGTTGAAAGAGTTTTGCTGCGCACGACGAACATCGTATAGTGCTTTTTAGCTCTTGGCGAGCGAAACAGACAATAACGACGGAAAATAAGTTGTGCTTTGGAGACGTTTTTATAAGTGTTGAAATGAAAACTGAAAAACAGCTTTTTATACCCACCTTTGAGCTGAGAGAAAATATGTCTGAGATATTTCAAAATATGTCCGACCTATTTTAAAATATGTCTGACATATTTTTTGGGGGTTGAAAACCGGGCACTATAGTGGCAGACAAAATCAGATAATGGAAAGAATCCTTTTTTAGAACACCGCAACAGTGAAGTGAAATCTTGTAAATAAGAATAAAAAAGGCCGCAAAAGCGGCCTTTTAATCACGTAGATACAATTATTTGTTAAATTGAAAGTTCGTCAAGCACCCTTATTAGTTGCCTGTCGATAGGTTTACGTTTTCCAATAGCGCTCTTGAGCGGAACGTAAACTATCTCGTCATTCTTTATTCCTACCATGACGTTGCGCTGTCCTTCGAGCAGTGCGTTTATTGCGCCTACGCCAACCTGGCTTGCGAATATCCTGTCGCGTGCTGAGGGGGAACCGCCTCTTTGGAGGTGTCCCAAAATGGAAACACGCACATCGTAGCCTTCGTATTCTTTTCTCACACGGTCGGCGTAATACATTGCGCCGTGGCCGTTCGGGTTCTCGCTGACAATTACAATGCAGCTGTGTTTGCTTTTTCTTATTCCCCTCGCCATGAACTTCATGAGCTGGTCTTCGTCGGTAGAATCTTCCGGGATTATGGCTGCTTCAGCACCAGAAGCGATAGCGCTGTTTTGTGCAAGGAATCCGGCGTCGCGTCCCATTACTTCTACAAAGAAAATGCGTTCGTGCGAGGTTGCTGTGTCGCGGATTTTGTCCACGCATTGGGTTATAGTGTTCAGCGTGGTGTCGTATCCGATAGTTACGTCTGTGCCGTACAGGTCGTTGTCGATAGTGCCGGGCAGCCCAATGCAAGGCACGTCGTATGCTTCGGCAAATTTGCTTGCTCCGGCCAGGGAACCGTTTCCGCCGATTACTATCAAGGCGTCTATTTTTTCTTTCTGCAAGGTATCATACGCTTTCTGAAGTCCTTCGGGAGTCATGAATTCTTTGCAGCGGCTTGTTCTCAGTATGGTTCCGCCTGTCTGTATGATGTTGCTTACGCTCTCGGTGGTGAAGTCTTTCACTTCATCGTTGATAAGGCCTGTGTATCCTCTGTAAATGCCTTTTACTTGAAAACCGTTGAATATCGCGCTGCGCGTTACGGCGCGGATAGCAGCATTCATTCCGGGGGAATCTCCTCCTGAAGTCAAAATTCCGATTGTGTTTATTTTTGCCATGTTATTCTCTCCTTTCAATTTCTATGTTAGCAAAAATCAGATAGATTATACTAATAAAGTTGTTATGATTAATATTGTTATCGTACCGGCAATGCCTCCTATGGCCACCTTTGGCGTGATTCTCCTTATGTACCAGGCAAGGGATACGTTTTCCATGCGCATTAGCATTATCCCGCCTACGGTACCGATTGTAAGGAGTGTGCTCCCGAAGAGGCAGAAATAATTCAACAGCGGCCAAAATGCTCCGTTTTGCCCGAAACTGGCCGAGCGCGAAATGATTTGCCATGATTCAACAGAGCACAGGTTCGCATTGTTTATTATGATTATTACGCTGTCCAACACAATGGAGACTATTCCCCATAGCGCGCTCAAGATGTACACGTTATCGACGTTTTGCATAATCCAAAGCGACAACTTTTCTATAGCTCCTATCTCAATGCACACCCCGGCAATCAGCGTTATGCCTATATAAAAGAGTATGGCCTGAATGTTTTCGTATTGTACCGCGATGGGGAAGTGGTGTATTACCATTTTCCCGCTTCGTATGAAAGGCAGATTGAAAATCTCGTTTACTACCCAAAGTAACGACAATACACACAGCGCGCCTACGTAAGGGGGCAGGCCAGTAAGGTTGTGGAACGTAGGTATAAACCACAGTCCGCCGATACCGATAACCAACAACGTGTTTCTTTGCCATTTTGTAAGCGCGGAGTCGTCGCTAATCTGAAAGTCGTATTGTGACGGTATTGTTGTTTTCTCGGGCAGCATTCGGCCAATAAGCCATGTGGTAACCACAGTCATGGTAATTACCGGTACAGCCATGACAAGTGAATACATGGACGGTGTTATAAATCCCCTTGTCCATAATGTAAGCCCGTTGATGTCGCCTATTACTGTCAGCGCACCCCCACAGTTAGCCGCAATGGCTATTGCCGCACCGTAAATCATGCGTAGTTTTGTGCCGCTAACTATTTTGTGCATTATAACCAGCATCATCACGGTCGTTGTGAGATTGTCCAGATTGGCGGAAATAATGAATGTAACGGCAACCAAAGCCCACATTATATTCTTACTTTTCCGGCTTCTTATCATATCACATACGAAGTTGAAGCATTTGTTCCCGTTGAGTACTTCGGCTATTCCTATAGTTGCCAGCAGGAATAAAACAACTTCGCAGGCCTGCGTTATGTAATTTACGAAAATGTGCGAGGAAATAAACTCTTTTATGGAGAATGTGTCGCCGGCCGTTGAAAGGAAATAGCTTGTAAGCTCATCGGCGTGTTCGCTCTTCGCGTATTGAAATCCATTCAATATGTATAACAACCATGCCGCTACACCTATAAAAACTGCAATGGCAGCTTTGTTTATATGATTCCAGGCTCTCGTTGCTATAAGCACATATCCTATGATTATGAGAATGAGAATTACGGCTGTCATACTGCTTAGGCTGCGTTCTTGCTTT
The DNA here is from genome assembly GCA_900550635.1 of uncultured Prevotella sp. GTDB lineage: Bacteria > Bacteroidota > Bacteroidia > Bacteroidales > Bacteroidaceae > UBA6398. The sequence continues at coordinate 8,670 of URSZ01000048.1, forward strand.
TATTATCAACGGAAAGCAATTCCCTTGTAAGAGTTTGAATATAAAGAGCGGTAAACGGGGCTCGAACCCGCGACCTTCGGCTTGGGAAGCCAACGCTCTACCAACTGAGCTATTACCGCATAGAGCCGCACTGGCGTTTTCGACTGCAAAAGTAACTCATTTTTGTAAATGAACAAACGATATGTAGTGCTATTTAATGTTAATGCGAGTATTGTTGCGGCGTTTTAAGTCAGTAATATTCTGAAATACTTTGGCGACCGACGAAAAAATAGAGTCGGAAGATAATTTTCATATCCTCCGGCTGCTATATATAAAGTATCACGTTAAAAAAGCAAAGCTATCCTATATGCAATGAAAGACATCGTGTAGGCCAGTAGTGTTGTGTATCCGGCTGTAAATAACGCCCATTTCCATTTCCCTGATTCGTTTTTGATTGCAACAATGGTGGCAAGGCAAGGGAAATAAAGCAACACAAATACCAAGTATGCGATTGCCGATTGCGGCGTTGTTGACTTGGAAAGGGCCTGCTGCAAGTATGTGTCGTCAGAGTGTGTTTCTTCGTGCGATGTTTCTTTGCCGCTTTCCAAATCGCCTTTTTCGTTGCTGTACATTACTCCAAGTGAGCTTACAATTAGTTCCTTTGCTCCTACACCTGCGATTATTCCGACATCCATTTGCCAATCGAAGCCCAGAGGTTTCATAACAGGCTCGATTGCCTGACCTATTTTGCACAAGTATGAATTTTCCTGCTGCTGTTTGGTTGTCTGCCCTGACGAACGTGGGAAATACCCTAAGAACCAAATGAAAATGCTGCATATAAGTATAATGCCTCCCATTTTCCTTAAATATTGCCGGCCTTTTTCCCACGTATGCCGGAAAATGGATTTTTGTGTAGGAATACGGTATGGAGGCAGTTCCATTACGAATGGCAGATTTCCTTTTTTCATTAACAGTTTGCTGAATATCCTGGCCATTATAACAGCCATTATAATGCCTAACGTATATACCGACAGCATTACGATTGAAGCATTTTCGGGAAAAAACGCCCCTATAATTACTATGTATATGGGAAGCCTTGCGCTGCAAGACATTAACGGAGTTACTAACATTGTAACCAGGCGGCTTTGAGGGCTTTCTATTGTTCTGGAAGCCATTATGGCGGGGACGTTGCAGCCGAATCCCATAACCATGGGTATGAACGATTTTCCGTGCAGCCCCATCTTGTGCATAAGTTTGTCCATTATGAATGCGGCGCGTGCCATGTACCCGGTATCTTCAAGTAATGAAATGAAGAAATACAGTATGAGTATGTTTGGAAGAAAAACGATAACGCTTCCTACGCCGCCTATGATTCCGTCTACGGTCAAGTCTTTCAGCGGTCCGTCTTCCATGTTTGTTGCCACGAATTCGCCTACTTTCTGCACTATCCAGTCAATCCATTCCATGGGGTAGTTACCGAGCGTGAACGTTACTTCAAACATGATGTATAGCACGGCAAAGAACAGCGGGTATCCCAATATCTTATGCGTGACGACGGCGTCTATTCGTTCGCTTATGCTTTTATGATTGCGTCGTTCTTCTTTCGGATGGAATGTCTCTTTCAGCGCTCCGGAAATGAAGCCGTATTTTGCGTCGATTATTGCCGATTCGCTTGACTCGCCCAACGCTTTCTCGAGGCGCTTTTTCTCTTCGTTCCGGTTAGTTAGCGTGTTTATAATCTTTTCTGTCTCGCTGTCGTTTTCCAACAATTTTATCGAGAGGTATCTCAAGGAGTAACGCGAGCGCAGGCTGTCGTTTTTTCCTATTGCCGCGCGCACTTTATTTATAGATTGTTCTATTTCTGCGCCATGGTTCACATGTATGTGGCGTTGTGATATTTCATCGTTGCCGTTGTAAACGTTTACAACGGCGTCAAACACCTCGTGCAAGCCTTCTCCCGTTCGTCCTACTGTTGGTATGATAGGAACGCCCAACATGTAGGCAAGGCTTTTATAATCAAACTCATCTCCGCTTTTTTCCAGTTCGTCGTACATGTTCAGGGCGATGACCATGGGTATGTTCATGTCAAGGAGCTGCATGGTAAGATACAGGTTGCGCTCCAGGTTCGTGGCGTCGATAATGTTTATTATTATGTCAGGTGTCTTTTCTATGAGTTGCCTCCTTACATAGATTTCTTCAGGGCTGTAAGCCGATAACGAGTATGTGCCGGGCAAATCTACTATTGTAAAATGATAACCGTTGTAATTAAGGTTCCCTTCCTTGGCGTCTACTGTTACTCCGGAGTAGTTTCCTACGTGTTCATGGCTTCCCGAAGCTATATTATATAATGATGTCTTTCCGCAATTCGGATTGCCTACGAGAGCAACTTTTATGTTCTTTCCTCTTTCGTCGGCAAGTCGCCTCATAAGTTTTATATGTGGCTCGTCGTTGTCTGTGCCTGAGGGGGAAATTTGTTGCTCAAGCGAAACAATGGGTTTCAGGTTTGCCGACTGTTGGTTAGCAAGCCTTGCTTCATGTTCGCTGATTATTTCTATCATGTTGGCCTCTTCGCGCCGCAAAGAGATTTTATAACCAATAATTTCGTATACGATAGGGTCGTGCAAAGGCGCATTCAATACAACCTTGACGGTCTTTCCTTTGATGAATCCCATTTCCACAATCCGTTTACGGAAGCTTCCCGTTCCGTACACTTTTGCTATTACGCCGCGTTCGCCGGTTTTAAGTTCTGATAAGCGCATTATGAGTGTCTGCTTTTTTTGATACGCAAAAATACGAAAACCATATAAAATGGATACCGCAGTTTTTTTTACTTTTGTTGTTAACGTTGTACAATACCAATTTGTGGTGAGCTGCTTGCATTTACCAGAATGCTTGTCGCTGACTGCCTTATGGCAAAATACCCTTAAATGGTGATGTTGCGGCAACGATAAAAGAGTTTATTTTGCACTTGAATAAATAATGTGTTTGAATATGACATCCGGATATTATAAAAGTGGCGACAAGATGTGCGATATTATTCGCGACGAACACCGCCTGCTGCAGGCTATGAGCCGCTTTTGCATTCCGCTCGGAGTGGGAGACAGGACTGTTAACGAAGTTTGCGAAGAAAACGGCGTGGATGTGAATACATTCCTTGCGGTGGCAAATTATATAAAGTTTGGCGACGAGAGTGCAGACAGGTCGTTGGGCAGCGTTTCCATTCCGGCACTCATGTCGTACCTCAAAAACGCCCACGATTATTTCTTAAACTTCCAGCTCCCGCGTATACGCCGCAAGCTGATTGAAGCGGTAGACTGCTCGATGAAGAACGAAGTGGCTTTCTTAATCCTTAAGTTTTATGATGAATATACGAACGAGGTGCGCAAGCACATGGAATTCGAGAACAATAAGATATTTACATACGTAAACAACCTGCTCGAGGGGCACGGCTCGGCTTCGCGCCCGGTGGAACAGTTCCTTCGCGGGCATTCTGCGATAGAATTGAAACTAAGAGAATTGAAAAGCCTGCTTATAAAGTATAATGTGCCGTCCGAAAACGTGAACTTGCTGAACGATGTGCTTTTCGATATATATACCTGTGAGAACGACCTCGACACACACTGCAAACTCGAAAACGCTTTGTTTGTCCCAACGCTCAGGAAGCTTGAAAGCACGGTTCTGAAGTCGGTAAACACCAAGGCCGCACCGGAGACTGAAAGAATACAGCCGCGCGAAGTTATCAGCGAACGTGAACGCGAGATTCTGGCATGCGCGGTAAAAGGGATGACGAACAAGGAAATAGCCGACCACCTTTTCATCTCCATAAATACCGTGCTTACTCATCGAAAAAACATATCGAGAAAACTGAACATCCATTCAATAGCAGGGCTTACCATATATGCTATAGTTAACAAGCTCGTAAACCTTGAAGATGTTAAAATAAATTAAATCCAATGGCCGCTCAGCACTCCGTTATAACATAAGCATTTCGCGCCTATAGGAGCAAGAAAAAAATATGTCAGACATATTTTAAAATATGTGCCTTGTATTTTGAAATAGGTCGGACATATTTTATCGGCGGTTTTTTAAGACGATTTTTTTGCGTCGGAAAATGTTAACTATATTTAAAAGTTAAGGCCTTTGTAGTTTTGCATAATGGGCTTCTCGGATAACTTAATGACAAACCGCGTAATATAAGGGAGCATTTGTCAAAATTTTTATAATGAAATGTGGGCGTAAAAAAAGTATTTTGCTTAACTTTGCACAAATTTTTTACACAACCATAATGAAACTCCGGAATGCGATATTGATACTGTCTGGTATCTTGTTTTTTACATCATGCTTTAAGGACGAGCCTGCAGGCGCTGAATGCGATATAACAAAAGCATATATAAGTACGGAGACTCCTTTGGAAATGTTCTTTAACGAAAGCGACACATTGGTAAATGTGCTCTATTCGAGCAACCAAATAGTTTTCAATGTCAGGAAAAAAGCAGACCTTACGGCTCTGGCTCCCAAGTTTGAAATAACGAAAGGTGCGACCATAGAACCCGCAAGCGGCTCTGTGCAGGATTTCAGCAAAGGTTGCGTGATATACAAAGTAACTTCGGAAGACCGCAAGTGGAGCAGGTCGTATGAGGTGTCTTTTGTTCCCGAAACGCGAACTGTAAGCGATACGTTGAAATTCGATTTTGAAGAGTATAAACTCGAAGACGAGGCCCAGAAATATTACGAATGGATAAACACCAACGAAGGAATGCCTGAAAATATATGGGCAACGGGCAATCCCGGATACAAGATAAGCATGGGCTCGGCAGCACCCGACATGTATCCGAGCGTTCCCGTAACCGAAGGATACGACGGCTCGGCAGTAAAGTTGACTACTTTGAGCACCGGAACATTCGGCATGTGGGCTAACATGAGGCTCGCCGCCGGAAACCTGTTCATAGGCGAGTTCGATGTTTTGCTGGCCACGCAGGACGCAATGCAGGCCACGCGTTTCGGAACAAGGTTTGACAAGAAGCCAATAAAAGTAATAGGATATTATAAATATAAGGCCGGCGAGGAATATCAGAACAAAGACGGCAAGATAGAAAAGGATAAGAAAGATTTCGGTACGATATATTCCGTGCTCTACAAGAACCACGACAAGGAAGGCAAACCCATAGTGCTTTACGGTGACAACGTACAGACAAGCCCCCAAGTTGTGGCTATGGCTAAACTGTCGAGCATAACCGACACAGAGGATTGGACCGAGTTTTCGATAGATTACACTTATTATGAAGACATTGACGAGGAATTGCTCGAGAATTACGGTTACAGTTTTACCTTGGTTTTCTCGTCGAGCGAAATGGGTGCGTATTTCGAAGGTGCAATAGGAAGCACGTTAATGGTTGATAAAGTCAGGGTTATATGCTCTACAACAGAAGAATAAGATGAAAAAGACAATATTGGTAGCGGTAATGCTTGTATGCGCCTTTTCCACGCTAAGAGGTGCATACATTACCGACAGCTTGAATTACACCGTGCGCCTTGGCTATAGCTTTGGCGGAACCGCACCTATAGGCATGCCGGCAACAATACGTTCGCTGAACAAATATACGCTGCAGCCGAATTACTCTTTAGGCTTCGATGTGCAAAAGGAACTGAAAGGCCCTTGGGGATTGCAAGTAGGTATTCATCTCGAGAACAAAGGTATGGAAATCGACGCAAGCGTTATGAATTACCACATGGCGATAGTGTGCGGCGGAGAATCATTGGAAGGGTACTTTACTGGAAAAATAGTTACGGAAGTAGAACTGTGGATGCTCACCGTGCCAATAACTGCGACGTACTCCTTAAACGACAGGCTTCATTTCAGGTTAGGCCCGTACATATCTTACGTTACATCCCATTCGTTCAAGGGATATGTTTACGACGGATATTTGCGCGAGACAGACCCTACAGGACCGAAAATAAACATGGGCTCCACCAAAGAAACACGTGGTAACTACGATTTCAGCGGGAACATGCGTCGCTTTCATTGCGGCATAGACGCCGGCGTAGACTGGCGTATAACAAAACGCTGGGGATTGTTCGGCGACATCACCTGGGGATTGACAGGTGTGCATAAGAGCAGTTTCAAAACCATAGAACAGACATTATATCCCATATTCGGAACATTAGGAATAACATATAAACTCAAGTAAAAATATTAAACTCAAATAAATAAGCTAATGAAAAAATTATCTACCACTTTAATTCTTTTGCTCGCCTCTTTTTCTGTAGCTATGGCAACAGAATACAATGGCAAGCTCAAAGTTACAATAAATGGCGCGTCTACATATCAGGACGACGTATTTACTGTAAACGACAATGGGGATGGCACTTATACCTTTTTACTTAAGAATTTCATATTGTCAGCCGGAGGCAACGATATGCCGGTTGGGAATATCGAGATAGCGAATGTGAACGGGACAAAACAGGGAGACGTTACAGTCATCAATGTCTCGCAGGGAATTACCATAACGCAAGGCGATGACCCTGCCTACCAGCCGTCTGAATGGATGGGCCCAATGTTGAGCATGGGCTCAGGAGGAAGCATACCCATTGAACTTACTGCAGAAATAAATGAGTATGGTTTGTATGCGCATATCGATATTGATATGATGTCTACTATGAAGCAGGTAATAGAGGTTACGTTTAGCAGCGGTTATCAGATTAAGAACTCCGGATTTGAAACATTCCATGAAGCTTCAGTTACCAATCCTATGAGTCCTAACGAAACGGTAACAAGCGATGAGCCTGACAACTGGCACTCATTTATGAGCGCAACAAACGACGGGCTGTCGTCAATTTTAGCATGGTTTGCAATGAATGCACCCCATACTTTTGCGAGCAATGATGTCCGTCCCGGTTCTGCCGGACAAAGCAGTCTCTTGATAACATCGTCTCCTACGCCTATAGGCGTGATTGCCAACGGTACGGTTACAACAGGCCGGTTAAATGCCGGTGCAATAGATGCGGCCGACACGAAAAACCATTCGTATAGCGACCTTACTGTAACGGATGTTGACGCCAACGGTGACCCGTTCTATTCCAAGCTCAATGCACGTCCCGACAGCCTTATTGCATGGGTTAAGTTCAAGCAGACCACACCGAGTGAAGAATACCCTTACGCAACCATCAAAGCCGTTGTTACCGACGGAACATATTACCAAGACCCCGAGGACAAGGAATATACCAACGTTTTGGCGCGTGCGGTGAACAACACGATAGAGAGCAACGGTTTCGTTTGGCAGCGTTTGGCCATTCCGTTCGAGTACACCGCCAATGCTTCAACGCTTACTCCGAAAGTAATACATGTGACGGCTTCGACTAATGCAACGCCGGGAAAAGGAAGCATAGACTCTTTGTTTATCGATGACATGTCGCTTGTTTACAATTGTGGCGTATCGGAGGTAAAGGTTAAGGGCGTTTCTGTTCCCAACTTTAGTGAAGGACTGTATGAATACAATGTTAAGGTGGCTTACACTTCCCTTACTGCCGACGATGTCGTTGTAACCGCAACAGGTGCGGGAACTATTGTCGAGAAAAGCATTGAGAACACAGAAAGCGGCGCAACCGTAACAATCAAGGCAACGTCGAACGATATGCTGGAGATAAAGACCTACACCGTTAATGTTGAGAAAGACAAGACCAACGGCATTACTCCCGATACGGTTATAGAGTCTGAAATCAAAGACATTTATACAATCGAAGGCATAAAGGTTACTGAAATGCTTCCGGGCAATATTTACATAGTTAAGTATTCCGACGGAAAGATAAAGAAGGTAATTAAGAAGTAAATTACAGTTTAAATAATCAGGCATGTTTGTCCTTTAAGGGCAAACATGCTTTTTTATAACTAAGTTACAGGCATTTTAAAAGAGTATTGCAAAGTGAAAATCCTGTTGTCGCTTTTATTTTTAGTTGTGTGCTTTTGGGCGTTCACCGGCTGTAACGGGGGCGAAAGGAAAACGCCGGAAGTTGTTGCCGAGAGCCATGAAACGGAAGCTCCCGTTGATGTCGTGTGGAAAGCTGACCCGAAAAACAAAG
>URSZ01000049.1 GCA_900550635.1 uncultured Prevotella sp.
AAACCCGGCAACAATACGCACCCGGTATTTCAAACAAAAAACGCCTTGGCGCCGGTTCTTACGGAACTTTCAGCGGAGAATACGCCGGTGCGGCAAAGAAAGGAAAACTGAGCGGCATTTGGGCAGGCTCTTACAACCGCACGGACGGGCACAGAAAAAACATGTCCTTCAACCAAACTTCAGGGTTCGGAAAAATAAGATACGACATAAGCGAACAATGGAACATAGAAGCAAACGCAAACCTCACACATTACAAATCCGCCAACCCGGGGCCGGTTTCCTCTCCGGTAATTGACAACGACATGAACATAATGCGAGGAACGGCGGCTGCTTCGCTTTATAACTTATACGACAAGACTAACGGCGGAGTTACGTATTTCTTCAACTGGGGCAACCACAACATCAACGACGGGTACGCGCCGTCGGAAGAACCGGCGGACTACCGTTTCCTCTCGCGCGACAACCTCATGGGAGTGAACCTTTACCAGACGTTCAACTTCTTTAAGGGAAACAAAACAACCTTCGGCTTCGACTATGAGCACATCTACGGGAAAGCATACAACAAGTTCAACGACGGGACGCGCACCATGTTAGCCGACAAGAAGGCTGACGAATTTGCAGGCTATGTAGACTTCAGCCAGGAGCTTTTCGGCTTGCTTTCGCTCGAAGCAGGAGTCCGCTACGACTACCACTCCACCGCAGGCTCCGAATGGATTCCGCAAGGAGGGGTTAGCGTAAGCCTGCCTTACGACGCAGAGCTGAAAGCCTCGGTAAGCAAAGGATTCCGCGTTCCCACTTTGAAGGAACTGTATATGTTCGGCTCAAAAAACCCGGACCTCAAAGCAGAAAGCATGGTGAACTATGAAATTTCATTCACGCAAAGGCTTTTGGACAACAGGCTGCGCTACGGCGTGAACATATTCTATTACGACGCCGACAACCTGATAGAAACCGTACCCCGTCAAGGCGGCGGGATGATAAACCGCAACACGGGCAAACTGCACAACTTCGGCATAGAGGCCAACGCCAGCTTCCGCGTGAACACGCACCTCTCGCTGAACACGAACTACAGCTACCTGCTGACTAACAAAATTGTTCTTGCAGCACCGAGAAACAAATTCTACGTTGGCGGCGACTATACTCTCGGGCGCTGGACATTTGCCGGCGGCCTGCAGCACATCGGCGGGCTTTACATTGCCGAGTCAGGAAAAGACAAGTCAGAAAAATACACACTGCTGAACCTGCGGGCGGCATTCAAAGCCGCTTCTTTCCTGAGCGTTTATGCGAGGGGCGAGAACCTGCTCGCACAGAAATACGAGACGTTCGCGGGTTTCCCCATGCCGCGCGCTACTTTCATGGCGGGAGCCGACATTTCTTTCTGAACCTGCCGGAAAAAAACGCACAACGCCTTAGATAAGGATTTCAATACTATGACATAACACAGCAGCGTTGCACAAAACAACCGGACACGGCACCTGCACATATCGAAACGGCACATACGATTGGGCAGGTGTCTTTTTTTATCCGCCAAAAAGCGCATGCCAACCGTTTTTTGCCTATTTTTGTGACACAAAGAGTCTCTGATACAAAAACCAATTTAAACCAGACACATATATGAGATTAAAAACTATCATTGCCGCCGCTGCAGCAGTTACAATGATGTGGTCGTGCGGCCAGAAAGCCCCTGTGCCCATGTTTGTAGGCACATACACCGACAAGGGTTCGAGCGGCATATACTCGTTCATGTTCGACCAGGAAACAGGCAAGTTCGACCTTGAAGACTCCGCCCGTATAGGAAATCCGAGTTACCTCGTGCTTGCGCCCGACGACTCGTTCCTATACTGCGTAAGCGAATACACGGGCGACGACGCCACGGTAAACGCATTCATGATTAACCCCAAGAACGGGCAAATGCGTATAATGAACAAGGTGCTTGCCCACGGCGACGACCCGTGCAGCATAACAACACACGGACGCAAGGCTTTCACGGCCAACTACTCGTCGGGAAGCATCAGCGTGTTCGACATAGAGAAAGACGGCACGCTTTTCGACAGCGGCGAAGTCATTGAATACTCCAATCCCTCGAACGTCGACACCGTGCGCCAGGCTGCTTCACACCTGCACACCGTAATGCGCTCGCCCGACGGGCACTACATGTTCGTAACCGACCTGGGCGGCGACTGCATTTACAAGTTCGAGCTGCGCCCCGACTTCAAGAAAGGCACACCCGGGCGCACCGACCTGCCGAAAGGCTGCGGCCCGAGGCACATTGACTTCTCGGCCGACAGCAAATACATGTATGTCATAACCGAGCTTAGCGACGAGATAATCGTGTTCGACTACGAACCCGTGCGCGGACTGCTCACGCAAAAACAGGTTGTAAAAGCCAGCGACGCAGGAGCACGCGGCGGAGCCGACATTCACGTAAGCCCCGACGGCAAGTTCCTGTACGCAAGCGTAAGGCTGAAAAACGACGGCATAGCAATATTCAAAATCAAGCCCGACGGCACGCTCGAAAAAGTCGGATACCAGAACACTGGCAAACACCCGCGTAACTTTGCCATAACGCCTAACGGCAAATACCTGCTTGTGGCATGCCGCGACGACAACAGGATAGAGGTGTACGAGCGCAATGCCGAAACCGGACTGCTCACCAGCACCGCCAGAGCCATGCAAGTCAGCCAGCCTGCCTGCATACAGTTTGCCAACCCGCTGATATAATACTGCAACATAGCCATACGGCACAGGGGCGGCCCCGAAAGGAGCCGCCCTTAATGTTTAATTCCACCTCGCGCCGCCCGGCCATGCAACCGCGACAGAAAAAGACAACATCTCAATCCGAAAACGAATATATATTCATGCTCGAAAAGCACGTTTTCGGAACGCTTGATTTACGGGCATTTGAAGCCGCCGAAAATAGGTCTGAGATATTTCAAAATTCCTCAGACCTTTTTTAAAATTCCTGCCTTGTATTTTTTCTTTGCTCCGAGAGGGGGTAAAACGTCCCGCAGACGGGTACGCTTTTTTCCGATATTTATACAGTGATAATCTATAAATATTCATAACAATAAACCCCGCTTTCGGGCGGGGCTTACATTGGTCTCCTTACAAGGCTTCGGAATCATTCATCATCCTTTTGCGCAAGCGGGTTCCAGCCCTGTGCGCGCAGTTCAACCTCTGCCCCGTCGCTCGTTACGAACGTCCGTCCTGCGTCGGCCGACGTGATATGCCCTATCACGTGCACGTCCTCCACTTTAAGAATCTTTTCGTAATCAGTAAGAGGCACGGTGAACAGAAGCTCGTAATCCTCACCCCCGTTCAAAGCAGCGGTTATGGCACCAATCTTCATCTCATCGGCCAAGGCCGCCGTCTGGTAGTCTATCGGAATCCTTTCCTCGTAAATTCGGCACCCCGTGCCGCTCTGCTCGCAGATGTGCAGCAGTTCGGACGACAAGCCGTCGGAAATGTCAATCATCGACGTTGGCAAAATGCCGGCTTCGGCCAGACGTTCCGTTATGTCGCGGCGCGCCTCGGGCTTGAGCTGGCGTTGCAACAAGTATTCATGCCCCGCAAAGTCGGGCTGCATGGCTTCGAGCGCGGCGTTTGCGCCTTTCAAGCCTTCGCTTTTGTTTTCGAACACTGTCTTTTCGCGTTCGAGCAGCTGCAAGCCCATGTAAGCCGCGCCCAAGTCGCCGCTCACGCAAACAAGGTCTGTATCGTGCGCTCCGCTTCGGTAAACAATACGGTCGCGCGGCGACGAGCCAATACACGTTATCGCTATGGTCAGCCCTGTGAGTGACGATGTGGTATCCCCGCCCACGAGATCCACTCCGTACTTGCCGCAAGCGTGGCGCAAGCCTTCGTAAATCTCTTCGATATTCTCCACACAGAAGCGCCGGCCTATGCCTAAGGCCACCGTCATCTGCTGCGGCTTTCCGTTCATGGCCACTATGTCGGAAATATTCTCTATCGCCGCCTTGTAGCCAAGGTATTTCAAAGGCACGTATGTCAGGTCGAAATGCACGCCCTCGAGCAGCATGTCGGTGGTTACGAGCACCTGTTCGTCGGGGTAATGCAGCACGGCGCAGTCATCGCCCACGCCTTTTTCGGTCGACGGATTCCTCATTTCAAGGCCGGAAGTCAAACGCTTTATAAGGCCAAATTCGCCCAATGTTGAAATTTCTGTTCTCGCCATATATTAAGTCAGGTTTGTCGGTTTGCTTAATCGTTAATAAGTCTTCTGAAAATCGTTGTCATCTTCGGTTCGGCCAATGCCGCAGCCTGCTGCACTTCGTCGTGGCTGGTCTCGCCCGTTGCGGCAGCCGGAACGTTGGTTATCACGCTCATTCCGAACACGCGCATGCCCTGGTGGCGCGCCACGATAACCTCGGGAACGGTAGTCATACCGACGGCATCCGCACCCATGAGTCGGTACATGTTATACTCGGCAGGCGTTTCATACGTAGGACCGGAATTTGCGAGGTACACACCGTGCTGCAATTCGATTCCTTCGGCCGCTGCTATGGAGTCGGCCCTGGCAATCAGCCCTCGGTCGTAAGCCTCGCTCATGTCGGGAAATCTCGGACCGCAAGGCAGGTTCTTTCCGCGCAGCGGGTGCTCGGGCATAAAGTTTATGTGGTCGGTTATGACCATAAGGTCGCCGGGGCGGAACGAAGCGTTCGTACCGCCGGCGGCATTGCTCACCAAAAGCGTGCTTATGCCTATCGCTCCGAACACGCGGATTGGAAAAGTAACCTCCTTCATCGAATATCCTTCATAGTAATGAAACCGGCCGTCCATTGCAAGGATTTTTTTCTGTCCGAGCGTGCCGAAAATCAGCTTGCCGGCATGGCCTTCGACGGTAGAAACCGGAAAGTTTGGAATATCCTTGTACTGCCACTCGCGCTCTACGTTGATTTCCGCCGCCAGGCGTCCCAAACCGCTGCCAAGAACTATGGCGGTTTCAATTCCTGCGCCAATTTCGCGGGAAAGGAAATCAGCGGTTTCCTTGATATTGTTGTACATAACCGAGAATTTTATCGTTAAACACAGTTTGTCCGTTAAATAAAAACTCCACTTTCACTGGTAGAGCGTATATGTTATCCCGCAGCACGGGACTCAGCCTCCCGGCACACGACATAAGGCGCGCCGCGTCTTTTTCCGTCGTAATCACAGCGGTAGAGCTGTCATTTCCGGCAGCTTTTTCCAGCCGCAAAAGGTCGTCCGTCGTAAAAGCATGGTGGTCGGCAAAAAGCAACTCGCACGCAACGTTGCAATAGTGCCTTACTTTATCTGCAAACGGGGCCGGGCGCGCTATTGCGGCAAGCACGACAACGCGTTTGTAGCTTTCGCCAATGGCCGCGAGTGTTGTCTCGCCGCCTCCGAACACTTTGTAAGGCGGAGCGTATGACATTGTGGAGAAAAAGACACCCTCTTTCGGCCGCGCGAGGCTTTTGCCACACAGCATAAGACACTTGGAAACAAACAGCGTGCCTTCTTTCTCCGTAAGTTCCTTGGGGCATTTGGTTACTACGAGCATATCGGCCCGCGCAAGGCCGCTGCGCGCCTCGCGAAGCCTTCCCGCAGGCAGCAGCCGGTCGCTATAAACGGGACGGTTGTAATCTACGAGCACGATGTTCAACCCCGCCGCCACGTACCGGTGCTGGAAAGCGTCGTCGAGCAACACCACGTCGACCGGCGGCTTTATGTCGGGCGCAAGGAGCCTTTCAATTGCTGTTGCACGCCTTGCACAGACTGCTATGTGCACCGTAGGGAAATGCTTCTTTATCTGAAACGGTTCGTCTCCTATTTCATCGGCCGTTGTATTCGAATCTGCAACGACAAGGCCTTTTGTCTTCCGCCGGTATCCCCGGCTTACGACGCCTGTGCAGCAAACACGGCCCAGCAACTCTGCCAAATATTCCACGTGCGGCGTTTTGCCAGTGCCGCCAACCGTTATGTTTCCTACGCAAATGGTTGGTACGGTAAATTTCTGCGACTTGAGCATTCCGGTATCGAACATGTGGTTCCTTATCCGCGTAGCCAACTCGTAAAGCCAGGAAAAAGGCAGCAACAGCACGCACATGAAACATTTTATGTTCCTTGTACCTTTGCCTGCCTGCGCAACTTTGCCGTCCATGCCTGTCATATTGTGTTGAACGCCGTTATTTTATCACCGGTTCATAGGGAATGCGCGCCTGTATTCGGTCGGCGTTGCCTATGTTCCTTACAAGCATGAACGCCGAATGGTATTCGCCGAGGTATTCGCGCAGCTGCGCTTCCACATATCCCCCGGTTTTTTCCTCTACAAGCTGTTCGAACCATGTTTTCTGCTTGGGATAATGCACTGTGCCGTATTCCGAAACCTTTGCGCGTTTTGCAGCCTCTGCCACCGCGTCGTCGAGCGTGCCGAGACGGTCGACAAGACGTATTTTCAAGGCATCTTCTCCCGTATATACGCGTCCTTGCGCTATCTCCCGCACACGAGCTTCGGTAAGTCTGCGGCCGTCGGCCACACGTTTGACAAAAAGGTCATACCCGCGGTCAACATACGATTGCAGCATGCTTTTCTCAGCCTCGTCAAGCGGACGCGAGGTGGTAAAGAAGTCGGCGTGGCGGTTTGTCTTAACACCGTCGAAACGAAGTCCGAGCTTATCCTTCAACAGTCCGCTCACGTCGGGTATTATTCCGAATATTCCTATGCTTCCAGTCAGTGTGGTAGGTTCGGCAAAGACATAATTAGCTCCTGCGCTCAGGTAATATGCACCCGAAGCCGCCATACCGCCCATTGATACCACTACGGGCTTGCGCGCGGCGAGTTTTTTCACCGAATGCCATATCTGTTCGGAGGCGTATCCGCTGCCGCCGCCCGAATTTACGCGCAGCACTACGGCCTTTACGTTCTCGTCGTCGGCAAGTGCGGCAAGGTCGTCGGTTACGTTCTCTGCATTTATCACGTCGTCGTACATTCCACCCTGCTCCGCGTTACTCACGATGTCGCCATACATATAATATACGGCAATCTCGCTACCTGTGGTTTCTTCCCGGCTCAGCGCGTTAACCGCGTCCATGTCAACGAAAGCTATGTCCTTTGCTTTTGCCGCGCCCACCAGGCTTGCGACATATTCGAGCGCTCCGTCTTCGTATGCGAGTGTGTCTACGAGCTTCGAGGCGAGCATTTCCTTCTGGCTTTTAAGCGCAAGGTAGCCGTCGGCAAGGCTGTCGAGCACCTGCACGCTGACTTTGCGGCTCGATGATACATCCTTTTTTATCGTGTTCCATATTCCGGAAACGTATTGCGTCACCTGTTCGCGGTTTTCGGGCGACATTTCGGAGGCGGTGAAAGGCTCGGTGGCGCTCTTGTAGCTTCCCACTTTTATAACTTGCATTTCCACGCCTATTTTCTTGAGCAAATCCTTGAAGAAAATGTTTTCCGACGCCATGCCTCGCCACTCCACCTCGCCTATCGGGTTGAGTATGACACGCGAGGCGGCCGAACAAACGTAATACGCACCCTGCGTGTACGTCCCGCCGTAACTTACTACAAACTTGCCGCTCTTGCGGAAATCGGCTATGGCCTTGCGAAGCTCCTGCAGGGTGGCGGGGCTTGCCCCGAGCGCACCGGCATTTATATATATGCCTGCTATCTTGCTGTTTGTCTTGGCTTCCTTTATTGCGCCGAGCATTGTTTCGAGCGAAGGCGTTACGTCGCCCATGCCCAGGAAATCGAGCGGTGTTTCGCTGCTGCGTTCAGTTACCACGCCCTGCAAATCGAGGCGCAGCACAGACTTGTCGGACATGCCGGGCGTTGACAGCGTTGACATCAGGGACACGAAAACAAGCATTATCACTACTATTGCCCCGGCAAGGAAACATCCGGCCGCCGAACTGAGCACCCGCGCAAAAAAATCTTTCATAATATCATATAATTATGGTTTCCGCAAAGTTAAGATTTTATAAACAAATGCCGTTGCCGCACCCGGCAAAATTGCAATGAAAACAGACATATAAGGCAGCCGCGTGAAACGCCCGCCGGCAAAGGGGTTTCAACCGTCCTCGCACCTCGCAAAAAATATGTGCCTTGTATTTTAAAATATGTCTGACCTATTTCAAAATATGTCCGACCTATTTTTTCACCCCTCCCGAACGGGTAAAAAAGTTGAAAACAAAAACGGGCTTTCAGGCAAAGAAAAAAGTGAAAAGTGGAACTCGCCCGTCACACATTATTATATATGCGCAGTAAAGGCAGCCGCCGGCCGCGGGAATATTTTCGCAACAGTCCGTTTGTTTTTAAAAACAAACAAACATTAATTATTTATTTTGTTTATATTTGCTTTTGATTTACCATATACGACTTGCAATGGAATTTTACGATAATCTCGGCAAGGTATTGTCGGAAATGCCAGGCATAAGCCTGGATGAAATGTCGGGCGTGCGCCTAATGAACCGCACCGACACAAAGTTCCTTGCAAACAAATCGTTGCTGCTCAAGTTTTTCGAACTGGCAAAAAACGATTACTTCGTGCAAAAGATAGACGGAAGCCCCGTTGCGGAATACAACACTACGTATTGGGACACACCCGACCACCGATTCTACCTGCTGCACCACGACGGGATTCGCCCGAGAATAAAAGTAAGGGTGAGGACGTATATTGACTCGGCGCTGTCGTTTCTCGAAATAAAAAACAAGGACAACCACAACAAAACGCGCAAGAAACGCCGCCCGCTGGCTTCGCCCGAAGCTATCGACACCGAGGAAAACGAGGAATTCCTCATAAACAAGGCCGCCGTAGGCATAGAGGACATACACCCGTGCCTGAAAAACAACTTCAAACGCATAACGCTCGTCAACAAAAACCGCACCGAGCGGCTGACGATAGACTACGACCTGTCGTTCTACAACATCGAGACGGATGTTTCGATGAACATGGGAAACCTCGTGATAATAGAGCTGAAACGCGAAGGACGGTCGCCCTCGCCGGCACTAAACTGCCTGCTCAAGCTGAGAATCAAACCGCAAGGATTCAGCAAATACTGCATAGGCACCTACCTTACGAACAAAAACATAAAAGGTAACATGTTTAAAGACCGCATACCCACAATAAAAAAACTCGTATAAAACAACAGCCGCGGCACTGCCCGGCAAAACCTCGATTGAAAACCAACCTGTTCACTAAAAAAACATTGATTCACCATGATTGCACTCCTTGAAAGTATCAGCCATATCGCCATTGCCGGCATACAGCTAATAGACCCGGAAGCGTTGGCCGAAATGCTCGTCCGCTTCGCGTTCAATTTCCTGTTCGTACTAATAATAGTGCGCTTTTTCTATTACCCCCGGAGCAAAAGACGCGATTACTTCTTTGCCTTCATAATGCTGTCGGCAAGTATATTCATGATGATATACTTCATGGACGGGGCAAAGATGAAAGTAGGAGCGGCTCTCGGACTGTTTGCCGTCTTCGGGATAATACGTTACCGCACCGAAGCCGTGCCTATACGCGAAATGACGTACCTCTTCTTCATCGTGGCGCTGTCGGTGGTAAACGGAATGTCATCGAAACTGAGCATAGCCGAACTGCTAATCGCCAACATGATATTCATACTCGTTGCCAAGTTTACCGAAAGCAGCCGTCTGATAAAGCGCGTGGCCTGCAAATACGTAAGGTACGACAACATAAACCTCATCACTCCCGAAAAGCGTGAGGACATGATAGAGGACTTGAAAAAACGCACAGGGCTGAACATAATAAAAGTCGAAATAGGCTCTATCGACTTTATGCGCGACACCGCACTGATAAAGATATATTACGAAGACGCAGACGCCGCCATGAACGACGCAAACACGCTGCAAAAACTCCCCAAGAACTACGAATAGGCTGTTGCCAAGCACTACAACAAACAACATAACCCACAAAATGACCCGGAAATGAAAAACCTGAAAAAATTAGTCGCACTGGCCGTATTAATGACGGTAAGTATAAACGTCACAGCCTCCGACTTCGGAACATGGCTGGGAGCAGAAGCAGAAAAGAAAGTAGGAAAATTCTCATTCGAGTTAGGCGCAGGCTTCAGGGCGCAAAACAACATGAAAAGCGTCGAACGCTGGGACGCCTCGTTCGGCATAAGCTATAAACCTTTCAAATTCCTTAAATTCGCCGTAGGATACAATTACATTTACCAATACCGCATTGAAGAAAAACGCAACCACTACGACGAATACGAACAAGCCTACGAAGACCGTCCCTCAGAAATAATAAGGGAATACGACGGCTACAACATCAACAAGCCATACTGGCGCAGCAAGAACCGCTTTAAATTCGACATAACCGGAGACGTAAACATCGGGCGGTTCAATATTTCCTTGCGCGAGCGTTACCAGTTCACCCACATGAACCACGTTTACTATTCTCGCGACAAATACCGCCTCAACGGGGCAACAGGCGAAGTCTACTTCAAAGAAACCACAAAGGAACTCAAGGAAACGCGCAACAACAACCGACTTCGCTCGCAGCTCAAGGTAGAATACGACATACGCAAGTGCAAGATAACACCATACGCCTCAATAGAGTTCTTCAACGAGCTTGACGAAGCGTTCATCCTCGGCAAGACGCGCGTAAGGGCCGGAGGAGACATAAAAATCGACAAGAAAAACAAAATCTCCGTGGGCTATGTTTACCAGGACGAAAGAGATTCCGACATAGGCGAAACACAACACGCACTCGAGATAAGTTACAAACTGAAATTCTAAGCATTCAACAACACAAGCAAACCAACAAACGAAGATGAAAAACATTGTCCTCCTAATTCTTGCAGCGGCGCCATCATTCCCACAGCTTCCCGCCGCCACGGGCGACTTCCTTTACCTTACGGTAACGCGCGCCAGCGGTGCCGAAAAGAGCTATGAGCTCAAGAACCTGAAGATAACATTCACGGCAGCCGACATGAAGTTCAACGGCAACGGGAAAGAAGACATCGTCCCCCTTTCCGAGCTTGCCAACGCTAAAATGCGCTTCACCGAACTCGCCACATCCATAACCCAGGCCGTAAAGTGCGAGACGGCAATAGTGGGCAAAGGCGACATGCTCAGCGTAACCGCAGCCAAGGACGCGACACTGCAGGTGTATTCCACCGACGGATTACTCGTAATGTCCGAAAAAATAAAGGCAGGCAGCACAACTGTCGACATCTCCGGCCTTGCAGGCGGCATATATGTAGCTAAAATCGGGAACAAAGCAATAAAGATAGAAAAACGATGAAAAAACTCATACTTTCAATAGCGCTTTTGTCATCCGTAATAGCCGCAAAAGCGCAAACGATGTACATCTGGCAAAAAGGCGTGGGCATAGCAGTAAACGAAGGCCGTGCGGGAGACATACAGTTCTCTGCCGACGGAACCGCGTTTACCGTGCAAGGCAAGGATTTCAACACGCAAGCTATCGACAGCATTACATTCGGCACTGAAACCGTCGACCCGCTCACCGTCGGCGTAAACTACGACGAAACCGCCGCCACGGCAATACTGCCCGTCGAACTGGCCGACTCTATCACAATTGACATCGACGGCGCGTACGTCAGCGCAATATCCTCATCGCTCGGCGGCGACGAAGTAACCTACACACTCACCGGCGAGAGCCAAAACGGCAACTTCTTCCAGGACGGCGAATACAAATGCACCGTGGTGCTCAACGGCGTAAGCCTTACGTCGCAACGCGGAGCCGCAATCGACATACAGAACGGAAAGAGAATCGACATCGAGGTTGTCGACGGAACGACCAACACCTTTGTTGACTGCGCCGGCGGAGAACAAAAAGCATGTTTCTTTGTCAACGGACACCCTGAATTCAAAGGCAGCGGAACTGTGAACATCACCGGCAACACCAAACACGCCTACGCGTCAGACGAATACACACGGCTCAAGCACTCGGCCGGAACATTCAACATCCTATCAGCTGCCGGCGGCGACGGAATGCACATAAAACAATACCTGCAAATGGAAGGCGGCAACATAATAGTCAGAAACGTTGCCGACGACGGCATACAGGTAGAGATAACCAACGACGAAACCGACGAGATGAACGGCCAGATGATTATACAGAACGGGAAAATGGACATCGAAGTCAACTCGCCCGACGTAAAAGCACTGCGCAGCGACAGCCTCATGACAATAAACGGCGGCACGATAAAACTTGAAGTAACAGGCGACGGCAGCAAAGGCATGACCACCGACACCGACATATACGTAGACGAAACGGTAGCACCAGTAAACGTAAACATACACTGCACCGGCGGAGAATACTTCCCGCCCGAAGACCCCGCCGACTCAAAGAAGTGCCACGGAATCAACGTAACGGGCAACCTAACCATAATGGGCGGCACGTTCGACATCTCGTCTACGGGCAAGAAAGGCAAGTCAATAAAAGTGGACGGCATATCCAAGAAAGCCGAAGGAGCCAATGTAACCACAAACCCGTCGTACTATTTCGACTTCATAATCTGACGAATCCCACGCGCTGCCCCGCCCCGCGGCAGGCACAGACAGGAAAACAACAGGCACAGCAAGCCCGCGCAGCAACACACCACCTGCGCGGGCTTGTTTTTTTGCTCCGTGGCGAAACGGACACGCGGCCGCGCACGTCTGAACCCGCACACAACGGCCGCACCACCCTACAGCCGAAACAGACATACAAAGACCCGAAACCTGGACACGTAAAACGGCATTTTCGGGGCATGAAAATTGAAAACTGATTTTCATCGTTTTATACCCGCATAGGAGAAAAGAAAAAATACAAGGCACATATTTCAAAATATGTCTGACCTATTTTAAAATATCTCAGACCTATTTTTTGCCCCTTGAAAACCCGTTCCGAAAACGCACGAAAAACATGGACAAAAACAGACTGTCTGCCACAACACTATTATAAGGGCATTTTCAATGTACCTTGCAACACCTCCCGCACACCGGCATAATTTTGCAGCCCGGTTGCGAGGATTTATATATACCTTTGCAGTCGTGGAACCTACCGTATTCCATGCCGCGACAAAAGGATACCACCTCCTCGGGAACCGCACAATTCCGAAAAAATCCGTATCTTTAACCTCTAAAACAAAACCTCATGAAGTTAGGAATAATAAGATGTTTCCAAACCGAGGACTTCTGCCCCGGCAGCGGCTGCTTCAATGCCGTAAGAAACAAAAAAGGCTCGTTCGAAGGCACAGACGGGGAAATTACAATCATAGGCTTCACCAACTGTGGAGGCTGCCCCGGCAAGAAAGCCATACTGCGGGCCAAAATGCTCGTGGAGCGCGGCGCCGACACCATTGCCTTTGCCTCGTGCATACAGAAAGGAACGCCCATTGGCTACCCCTGCCCGTTCCACAAAAGGATGAAGGACCTGCTCACGGCAGGACTGCCCGAAAACATACGTATCCTCGACTACACGCACGACGCGCCGGGCGACAAGAAATGACGCACCGCCCATAACAAACGCCGGCCGACACAAAAAAACGAACGCACAATGGACAATAAGGACAAGGCAAAAAAAACATACCCTGTCACCGGTATGAGCTGCGCCTCATGCGCCGCCCGCGTAAGCAAGGCGCTAAACAGTTGCCAAGGCGTTTATGAAGCCAACATAAACTACGCCTCGGCCACGGCCCTTGTAACCTACAACCCGCGGGAATGCACCCCCGCCGACCTGAAAGCGGCCGTGCAAAACGCAGGCTACGACCTGCTTACCGAAACCGGCGGCAAAGCAATCGAAGAAACCGTTGAATCCGAGCACGCAAAGGAATACCGCAAACTGAAAAGGCAAACCATTGCCTCCGTTGCGCTGTCCGTGCCGGTAATGCTGCTGAGCATGTTCCTCATGGACGTTCCAGCCGTGAAATACGTCGTATGGCTCTTGTCTACAATAGTGGTTTTCGTCTTTGGGCGACGCTTTCACATCAACGCTTTAAAGCAACTGCGACACCGCTCGGCCAACATGGACACGCTCGTTTCCAACAGCACAGGCATAGCCTACCTGTTCAGCGTATTCAACCTTTTCTTCCCCGGCTTCTGGCTCTCGCACGGTATCGAGCCGCACGTATATTTCGAGTCGGCAAGCATGATAATTGCCTTCATACTCCTCGGACGTCTGCTCGAAGCACGCGCAAAACAGAAAACATCCACCGCCATAAGGAAACTGATGGGCTTGCAGCCTAAAACCGTAACTGTTCTTACCGACACAGGCGAAAAAGACATACCCGTGGAACAGGCCCTCGCAGGCTGCACAATAATAGTGCGCCCGGGCGAACGCATTGCCGCCGACGGAACGGTTGCCGCAGGCGAGTCATACGTGGACGAAAGCATGCTGACCGGCGAACCTCTGCCCACGTTCAAAAAACAAGGCGACAGCGTCTTTGCCGGCTCGGTAAACAGCACCGGTTCGTTCCGCTTCGTAGCCGCCAAAACCGGCAGCGACACCATGCTGGCGCAGATAATACGCATGGTGCAGGACGCGCAAGGCAGCAAAGCCCCGGTGCAACAACTTGTCGACAAGATAGCCGCCGTATTCGTGCCTGTGATAATCGCGCTGTCGGTATTGGTGTTTGCCGCATGGTGGGTTTTTGCGCCCGAAGCAGGCTTCGTACACGGAATCCTGGCCATGATTACCGTTTTGATTATAGCATGCCCGTGCGCATTGGGACTTGCCACACCCACGGCCCTTATAGTAGGAATCGGGAAAGGAGCTGAAAACGGTATCCTGATAAAAGACGCCACAAGCCTTGAAACGGCCCGAAAAATAAACGCAGTAGTACTCGACAAGACAGGGACAATCACCGAAGGCAAGCCTGTTGTCACCGACGAACTCTGGAACAACAATACCGAAAACGCACGCAACATACTTTACAGCCTTGAGAAATCATCTTCCCACCCGCTTGCCGAAGCTGTTGCCGCTTCGCTGAAAGGCGCACAAGCGATTAACATAAACAACTTCGAGAACATCCCGGGCAAAGGAGTGAAAGGAAACGTCGGAGGTGAGACATATTTTGCCGGAAACGAGGAGCTCCTGCTCGCCAACCGCATAAAAACCGACGCCCTCCTGCAGGAAAAGGGCGCCGCCTGGACAAAAGACGCAAAAACTGTGGTCTGGTTTGCCGACTCCGCCTGGGCATTGGCCGCCATAGCCATAACCGACAAGATAAAAGAGACTTCTCCGCAAGCCATATCCAACCTGCGCGCAATGGGTATTGAAGTCTACATGCTCACAGGCGACAACGAAGCGTCGGCAGCCGCCGTGGCCAAGGCAACAGGCGTTACCAGCTACAAGGCAAAAGTACTGCCGCAAGACAAGGCCGGTTTTGTAAAAAGCCTCCAGGCCGAAGGACACAAGGTAGCCATGGTGGGCGACGGAATAAACGACAGCGCCGCCCTGGCGCAAGCCGACCTCGGCATTGCAATGGGAAAAGGCAGCGACATAGCCATTGATACCGCTATGATAACCATACTTTCGTCCGACCTTACCAGAATACCCGAAGCCATACGCCTGTCGCAGCTCACAATACGCACCATACGCCAAAACCTATTCTGGGCATTCATATACAACATCATCGCCGTGCCCGTGGCAGCAGGCATACTCTACCCCATAAACGGCTTTCTGCTCAACCCCATGATTGGCGGCGCGGCCATGGCGTTCAGCAGCGTTAGCGTGGTGTCGAACAGCCTGCGGCTCAAGCGCAAGAAAACAGGCACATCAGCGCAAGCCGTTGCACAGTGCGCCGCACCCTACTTTACGAAAGAAGAAAACGTAAAAAACAATAACCTCATGAAATACGAATTTAAAGTCGAAGGCATGATGTGCGACCATTGCCGCACGCATGTAGAAAAAGCATTGAACAGTATCGAAGGAGTAAAGGCCACCGTAACCCTTAATCCACCCGTGGCCACGATAGAATCCGACCACACACTGACATCAGGCGACCTGCAACAGGTCATTACCGAAAAGGCCGGCGACTATACAATACTTGACATGTAACAAAACACCGGCATGAATACCGAAAACGACAGCATTATACTCGAAAGAAAAGGCGTGCGCCCTACCGCCAACAGGATTCTAATACTGCGCACCATGCTCGCCGCCGACCACCCCGTATCGTTGCCCGAACTCGAAGACATCATGGAAACGATGGACAAGTCGAGCATATTCCGCGTGCTCAACGTATTCGTAAAACACCATGTGGCCCACGAGATAGAAGACGGAAGCGGTGTTATGAAATACGAGATTTGCAGCGGCCGGGACAAATGCACGCTCGACGACATGCACATACACTTCTACTGCGAGGTGTGCCACCGCACATTCTGCTTCAAGACGATACACGTGCCGGGAATAGACCTGCCCGAGGGATTCACCGTCAACTCAATCAACTACATGGCCAAAGGCATCTGCCCCGAATGCAGCGGCAAGTAAATGCTACCGCAACACAAATCAATGCCGCCGCAAGACACCCCAATGCCGCCCGTCCGATAAGGACAGGCGGCATTTTTCATTCCCCACCAACCCACATTCCCACACACATACAGAACACACAAGCCTCGTTGCGATGAATAAATATGCAGGCGCGGAGTTTTGAGGCGGGGAAACGGGGCGGGAAAATGCAGACAAAAAGAGCGGGGATTTTTGTTGCAC
>URSZ01000050.1 GCA_900550635.1 uncultured Prevotella sp.
ATTCGTTTATGTTTGTGAGCTGGTGGGATGTTCCTTTCTTGATATCAACAAAAAATATATCGTCCGCCATGCTCATGCTTTGCTTCTTAGTCAGGAGTTTGTTTTGGCGGGAATCAACATCAACTAAGGTGTAATCGCATACTTCGTCCGTTATTTTGCTTACTTCACCTTTTAAATTCGTTTTGTAAAGGTTTGTCTTTCCATGCCAGACACCAGAAAAATAAAGTTCCTTAGAGTTATCGTCCCATACGAAATCATTGACTCCGCTGTCGAACGTCTCGGTAACGTAAGTTTTGCTGCCGGTAGAAAACTCAAAAACACATAAACGCGTACGGTCGCTTTCGTAACCGTCGTGTTTCATGCTCGTCCACGCTATGTATTTCCCGTTTGGAGAAAATTTAGGTTTATCGTCGTAGCCTAAATTGTAATCTTCATTTTCGTTGTATTGTATTTGATGTTTTAACGAAGATGTTGCATTAACTACTGGTGCTTTATAATTTTCAGGTTTACATAGGTTTTTTGTTTTGCCTGTTTCCAAATTGTAAAGGAAAATATCACTGTCAGTACTTATCGCATAATCGCGACCGGTTTTCTTTCGCATGACGTATGCCAGTGACTTGGAGTCCGGACTCCATGCAAATTCTTCTATTCCACCAAATGGGCACATAGGGCTTTCGTATGGCTGTCCGTCTAATATGTCGCGAGCATTGGTTATTTGTGAGCCGTCAAAATTAGCAATAAAGGGATGAGGTACGGAACGTACATATCTGTCCCAATGTTTGTACATGAGCTCATTGATAACCATCCCTGTTGCTTTTGGAAGGTCGTCGTCATTCTTTATTATTGATGTTTCGGTGGGAACATCGTGTATAAGTACAACATTTTTCTCGTCCGGTGAAAAAAGATATCCATTAACGTCTGTTTTCTCGCTTGAAATGCATTTGCGGTTTGAACCGTCGGTGTTCATCATCCAAAGCTGGCTCGTGCCATTGTCGTCAGCGCAGAGGAATACAATTTTTCTACCGTTTTCTATGAAGTTCGCGTCAGACTCGCTTTTTGAGGTGTT
This sequence comes from uncultured Prevotella sp., assembly GCA_900550635.1. Taxonomy (GTDB): domain Bacteria; phylum Bacteroidota; class Bacteroidia; order Bacteroidales; family Bacteroidaceae; genus UBA6398. The sequence goes on from URSZ01000050.1 coordinate 1,067, forward strand.
GACAGTGAGTTTCTTCGTTTCTTTTGTTTCACTGTTTAGTATATATATTGCTGAGTATCCTCTGTTCTCAGAAATATTATATGTTGTTACGGTATAAAGTATGTTTGTCTTGTCGGGCGATAGCACTGTGCTGCCTATTCTTCCCATTGACCAAAGCAGTTCGGGTGTTAATCTGTCGGTTGGCAGATTGTTGTTATTCGCGTAGGCTTTCGTTGCTATCGTAAAACTACACATAAAAGCTATCGATACTATAAATGATTTAGCTAGTTTCATTTTCTATGTTGTTGTTTTAATAACTCTTCCTGTCGCTTTTGTAATGCCTCTAATCGTGCAGCCATGCCACTTACTTTTTTGGGATTTTCCTTGTTGGCTTTGTAATTTGCCTCAAGTTGTTCCATGAGTTTCTTTTCGTTTATTGTTTTTCTCAAAACCCACATGGTAAGAGCACTGAATAGCAGTGAAATGAAATAGTAGTAGTTAAGACCTGCCGAGTAATCGTTAAATATAAAGAAGAACATAACAGGCATGAGGTACATCATCCAACGCATTATTTTCATTTGGTCTGCTTGCTGTCCGACCATCATGTCTTTCTGCATTCTCATACTCATTACGCTATATAATATATTGGTGCAACAGAACAGCAGGCAGAATGCACTGATGTGGTCACCGATAAGCCATATAGGACTGTCAAAAGTTATAATGGGATCATACGTAGAAAGGTCGTCTACCCATAGGAAACTCTGTTGACGCAATTCAATTGCGTTAGGAATGAAATTAAACATGGCAATCCAAATAGGCATTTGAATAAGCATTGGCAGGCAGCCTCCCATTGGGCTAACACCATATTTGCTATATGTGGCCATTATTTCCTGTTGCTTTTTTAGATTGTCTTCAGGATTAGGGTATTTTGCGATTATTTCATCCAATTTGGGCTTTAGCAACCGCATTTTTGCAGAACTTAATACGCTTTTTCTCGTGGGAACATATACGATTATGCGCAGTAGGATAGTGATCAAAAGAAGAACAATACCCATTGATAATCCTAAGTTGGTAAGCCAGTCGAACACGTATATAGTGAAATATCTGTTGATATACCTGAATAACGGCCAACCTAAATAAACAAGTTGTTCCAACTTTAAATCCTTGTCTACGCCCACTATTTTGTCAACTTTTTGCAGTGTGCGGAATTTGTTGGGACCTAAATAAAAAATGAATTCGGTAGGTTGCTTTCCGGTAGGGTCGAAAAACGTTTCTGTTTGTGCTTTATAGTTTTTCAAATATCCGGAGCCTTCTTCTTCCAGATTGCTTTGTAGTTCTGCTTTGTTGAACTCTTGTTTGGCAATTAAAGTAACGCCGAAGAATTGCCCTTTGAACGATATCCAATCGAGCTTTTCATTTAGCGACTGCTCATCTTCTTCTGCGGTACTGAGTCTGTCTGTTCCTTCATCTTTTATTTTATATGTAAGTGCAGTATATTGGTTCTCAAATTTGTATCCACGTTCTTGCTGCTTTAGTTTCTCGTTCCATTCTACTCCCATTACCTTGGATGTAGGCAGTAAATATTTTTGCATTGATTCGGCTTTCACCGTTAGGTGCAGTAAATAATTTTCGTCGAGTTTATAGTCGAAAATTATTTTTCCACCGTCAACAGACTGTGCTGTCATTGTTACTGTGGAGTCCGTAACGTTGCTGGGTGTAAAGTCAAGATCCGATGTTTGTATGTTGTCGTTTTTGCCAGTAAAAATGAAATTCAAACTTGCGTCTTTGTTGTTGTATAACTCTAATGGATTTTTTTGCTGGTCTTTGTAATCTTTTAAAACTGCAACACCTATTTCGCCACCTTTTGAACTTATACCAATAGATATATCTTCATTTTTTAAATATGTGAGTGTTGGTTTTGTACTGTTACGAATGAAAGTAGTATCTGCATTATGTTTTTGATTTTCAGCTTGCAGTTCGGCAACATCTTTCTTTTGTTTGTCAGCTTGGGCAGCAGCCGCAGTTTCCTGCTTTTGTATTTGTTCTATTTCTTCTTTACTTGGGCTGTTGAAATAGCTAAAACCTATTAAAACTGCTATTATTAGTACAAATCCTATAACAGTATTCTTGTCCATTATTTTGTGTGTATTGAAAATTAACTGTGGTTTTGGTGATAATGTTTATTGTGGTTTTTCTGTCACTTGTCTGGAATGCTCTGTTGTTAAAAAGGACTTCGATAAAAATATCTCTGAGGTATTTTGAAATATGTCTGAGATATTTTAAAATAGGTCAGACATATTTTTTCTTACGTCCCGGGAAGTGTATAATGATTGAGGGATAAATCTCGATGTTATTTATACAATATCTGTTATGCTATTTATCTTGTCTTTGCAATTAATAAATTATTCTTGTGTATAAAGGAGAATGTTTATTCCGGTTGCTTTTTTTCGGATTTGTTGGCAATCACAGCTTTGATAAAGTTGAGGAATAGTGGATGAGGGTGCAAAACAGTACTGCTGTATTCTGGATGGAATTGTGTTCCTACGTACCAGGATAGTGAGGGTACTTCTACTATTTCTACCAGATTCGTTTCAGGATTTACACCAACGCACTTCATTCCTGCCTGTTCAAATTCTTTGCGGTATGTATTATTGAATTCATACCTGTGGCGGTGGCGTTCCTCTATTTCTTTTACCTTGTAGGCATTGTAAACCAAACTGTTTTCGTCAAGTACGCATTTGTATGCTCCTAAACGCATGGTACCGCCTAAATTCGTTATGTTTTTCTGTTCTTCCATAAGGTCGATGACGTTGTGCTGTGTTTTTTCGTCCATTTCTACGCTATTTGCGTCTTCGTATCCCAGGACATCGCGTGCATATTCAACGACCATCATTTGCATTCCTAAGCAAATACCGAATGTTGGAATGTTGTGCTCTCTGCAATATTTTGCTGCTACAATTTTTCCTTCGATACCTCTTTGTCCAAATCCCGGACAGATAACGATTCCATCCATGTTTTTCAGCTTTTCTTCAACATTGTTATTGAAGAGCTTTTCGCTGTTTATGAAGCAAGGAACAACCTTGCGGTCGTTATATGTTCCGGCTTGTGACAATGATTCAAGTATACTCTTATAAGCGTCCTGTAAGTCGTATTTCCCAACAAGCCCTATGTTAACAACTTTGGTTGCTTTATGGCGGCGTTCCAAAAATGCTCTCCATGGGCCAAGTCCCGGCGTTTCTCCTGGTTCTATTCCCATTTTACGCAAAATGGTAGAATCGAGTCCTTGGGCTTGCATGCTCAATGGCACTTCGTATATTGTAGGTAGGTCAATGCTTTGAACAACGGCATTGAAATCAACATTGCAGAAACTGGCAACTTTCTTGCGTAGACCTTCATTAAGTTCGTGCTCTGCTCTCAAGACTATGATGTCAGGCTGTATTCCTAAACTCTGCAACTCTTTCACGGAGTGTTGCGTAGGCTTGGTTTTCAATTCTTTGGCAGCTGAAAGATACGGAACGTAAGTAAGGTGCACGCATATAGCGTCACGCCCTAATTCCCATTTTAATTGACGAATGGCTTCGAGGAAAGGCAGGCCTTCAATATCGCCGACTGTTCCGCCGATTTCTGTTATTACAAAATCAAAATGGTACTTGTTTCCTAAATACAGGATGTCTCTTTTTATTTCGTCGGTTATATGCGGAACTACTTGTATAGTTTTTCCTAAGTAATCTCCGCGCCGTTCCTTTTCGATAACGCTCTGGTATATACGTCCGGTTGTTATGTTGTTTTGCCTTGTGGTTTTTATTCCGGTAAAACGTTCGTAGTGTCCTAAATCCAAATCGGTTTCTTGTCCGTCTGCTGTTACATAACATTCTCCATGTTCATAAGGATTCAGCGTACCCGGGTCAATATTAATATAAGGGTCGAATTTCTGTATCGTTATGTTATACCCTCTCGCTTGTAATAGCTTTCCTATCGAAGACGAAATAATACCTTTTCCCAATGAAGAAGCAACACCGCCGGTTACGAATATATACTTTGTTTTAGCCACGTCGATAATATTTTTAATTTAAGACTTTTCGTTCATTTGTTTGGTTTTATCTATTTAGCGTAATAAATACCAAATTGCTTGCAAAAATACAAATTTTTAGTCTATGTGGTTGTGACAACGATAAAATAAATTACCTTTGCAATATGATATTATCCCCTGTGTCAGAAATGAGGCTTTCTTTTTTAGTTATTGTATTGTTCTTAAATTTTTGCTGTGCGTCTGCACAGTCGCATTTACAACGTCGGCAGACATCAAAGCAGCCCTCATATAATGAACTGGTTGTAAAAAAATATATTGATACCTTACAGACTATAATTAAAGCGGATACCCTAACTGAAGTTGAGAGCGTTCTGAATAATCCTTATTACTATCCTTTGGTGCTGACGCCGACATTTTATTATTTCCCGGTTAAAAATGTTATGGCTTGTAACTGGACTCCGAAGCGTATACATTCAGACAATCCGTTGAAAATAAAAATGCCGGTTGCTTTAGAAGACAGCTTGTCATCTGTTATTACGCGTAATTTAATGTGGGTGTATACACAGCGGCCTTGGCTTACAACAATAACGGAGCAGGACATATCTAACGCAGAAGGAATTCGTGCGGATATAAAATCGCCTCCTGTAAAGGAGAATATAAAGATAACGCCTGCTGATAATAAAATAGATTTGGGGCTTGATGATGCTACAATAAATGTAGTTACTCGTAAACCGAATTTTTGGTCTTTCGGCGGTTCTTTCTCTTTACAGTTCTCGCAAAGCTATATTTCCGACAATTGGTATCAAGGTGGTAATAGTAACCATTCTTTCTTGTCAACGGCTAATTTAAGAGCTAATTATAACAATAAGTCAAAGTTGATTTTTGAAAACTCTCTCGAATTACGCTTAGGATTCCTTGAATACAAGGATGATAAGAAGCATAGGTATCGCACGAACGACGATAAGATTTTTATGTCGAACAAATTAGGCTTGCAAGCGTTTAAAAATTGGTATTATACATTCTTACTACAGACACAGACGCAATTTTACCCGAATTACAGCGCAAACAGTGATTATGTAAATTCGGACTTTTTATCTCCGCTCACGTCCAATTTTTCAATAGGTATGGAGTATAAGCTTAATGTCAAGAATTTTAATTTGTCGGCAAATATTGGTGCTTTGTCGTATAATTTCAAGTATGTAGACAGGAATAATTTGCGAGGAAATTATGGGATAAGAGCACCTCATAGCTCTGATACGGAGTTTGGTTCTACTATAACGATTAATTATACGTGGAATATATTTAAAAATGTATCGCAAACCTGTCGTATATATTATTACACCAATTATGAACGTGTTCAGGTTGATATAGAGAACACAACAAAATTTTCGTTTAACAAGTATCTTAATACACAGTTGTATTTATATCCTCGTTTTGATGATACTTATTACAAGGACGGGAAATCTGAATTTTTCCAATTCAAAGAACTGTGGTCGCTTGCTTTTAATTACTCGTTCTAAGTGAGTGAAATTACTTTTCGTTTATAACATGCTACGGAAAAAGTTTGTATATATAGTTATTGTATTTGTTTGTGGTATAATAGTCTTAGCTGACAAATATAAAGAAGATAATAAAAACATTACAAGAAAAGAAGTCGTTGTTTCCAATCGAAACACAAATTTGAATCCATTTCCGGAGCAACAGTCTGCTAAGATTAAAGAAAATGCCGAGGATGTTGCAAACGAAGAAAATGAAAATATTAAAGGCTTAGAGATACCACTTGCACCAAAGAATACCCAAAGTTTGTTGTTGAAGCGTAAAGCATATACTGTTTCATTTAATAAGATGACAAATCAGCCGAACTGGGTTGCATGGTGTCTTACGGATGATGAACTGTCCGGCAAGGTGTCACGTAGTAAGGACTTTTACGAGGATCCGGATCTTCCATTAATGCACCGCGTTGTTTCAGAAGATTACAAAGGTTGTGGATACGACCGTGGCCATATGGCACCTGCTGCTGATATGAAATTCAGCGCACGTGCAATGCGTGAATGCTTTTATATGAGTAATATTTGTCCGCAGAACCATGAACTTAATGCAGGCGGATGGGAAAAGGTCGAAAGAGCATGCAGACGGTGGGCTGAAAAATACAAGAAGGTATATATAGTCTGTGGCCCAATATTTAGTGGAAAAAGTAAATCTATAGGTCGCGAACACATTATAATGGTACCGGATTCTTTTTTTAAATGTATTTATACAAAAGGGAAAAAAGGACATCAAGCTATAGCCTTTATTTTTAAAAATACATCGACAAAACAAAACATGAATGAAGCGGTTGTTTGTGTTGACAAGGTTGAAGAAATAACGGGAATGGATTTCTTCTATATGCTTCCTGATGATATTGAATGCGAAATAGAACAAAGTTGTAGTCTAAAACAGTGGCAGTAGCACAATGTCCTACGATAGGAGCGACAAGGTGTAAAACAATATCTATCCGTATTAACTTATTCTTTCATTAGTTCTTTGTATTTTTGCTAACAATTAAAATTTAAGAGGATGTATACAGAAAAGGAATTAGTGGACAAACTTATAGACTTGTCTTTTGCAGAAGATATTGGTGATGGAGATCATACAACATTATGCTGTATTCCAGAAGAAGCTCGTGGAAAGTCCCGTATGATTATAAAAGAAGAAGGAATACTTGCCGGCGTAAAGATTGCGGAGGAAGTATTCAATAGATTTGATTCAACATTGAAAGTCGAAATTTTGATAAACGACGGAACAAAAGTCAAACCTAGAGATGTGGCAATGGTTGTTGAAGGCAGCGTAAGAAGCCTTTTGCAAACCGAACGTCTTATGCTAAATATAGTTCAACGAATGAGCGGAATAGCAACAATAACACATAAATATATGGAATTGTTGAAAGGAACAAAGGCTAAAGTTTTGGACACTCGTAAGACGACTCCCGGAATGAGGATACTTGAAAAGATGGCTGTTAAAATAGGAGGTGGCGAAAATCACAGAATCGGCTTATTCGATATGATCTTATTAAAAGATAATCATGTCGATTTTGCTGGCGGAATATCGAATGCGATTGATCGCTGCCACGAGTATTTAGAAGCCAAAAATAAAGATTTGAAAATAGAAATAGAGGTTCGTTCTATAGATGAACTCAATCAAGTTCTCGAACATGGTGGTGTCAACCGTATAATGTTAGACAATTTTTCTGTAGAAAGCACACGAATGGCTGTTGACTTGATAGGTGGAAAATACGAAATAGAGTCTAGCGGCGGTATAACTTTGGATACGATTAGAAGTTATGCAGAATGTGGAGTTGATTATATATCTGTTGGTGCACTGACACATTCTGTAAAGAGCTTGGATATTTCATTTAAAGCATGCTGAATAAAGCAATTAAACACGTAAGTATGAACTTAAATATCAATAAGAAAAAAATAATTCTTACCATATTATCCTTTTTTTTGTTTATACCGGTTTCGTACAGTTGTACAAATTTTATAGTTGGTAAAGACGCGTCATCCGATGGCTCGGTTATGATTACTTATGCTGCTGACGATTATGGTATGTATGGCTCGTTGTGGCATTTTTCTGCAGGTAAACATTCTGCAGATGAAATGCGCGAAGTTCGTTGCTGGGATACAAATGAGTATTTAGGCGAAATACCGGAGACACCAATTACATATAATGTTGTAGGAAATATAAATGAACATCAGGTCGCAATAGGAGAAACTACATTCGGCGGAAGAGAGGAACTAGTAAACGAAAAAGGACTTTTAGATTACGGAAGTTTGATTTTCATAGCTTTGCAACGTTCTCGTACAGCCCGTGAAGCCATTGGAGTTATGACTTCGTTGGTTGAGAAATATGGCTATTGTAGCGAAGGCGAGAGTTTTTCTATAGCTGATAAGAACGAGGCCTGGATTTTAGAGATGATAGGTAAAGGACCTGATGAAAAAGGTGCTGTATGGGTGGCTGTACGTATACCTGATGACTGCATAAGTGCGCATGCCAATCAAAGTAGAATACATAAGTTTGATCTCAAAGACAAGAAGAATGTAATGTATTCTAAAGATGTAATAAAGTTCGCACGAAAAAAAGGATATTTCAGCGGAAAAGACGAAGACTTTGATTTTGCAAACACATATTGTCCTGCAGATTTCAGCGGCTTGCGTTTTTGCGAAGCACGCGTTTGGAGTTTTTTTAATCACTGGTGTGACGGCATGAACAACTATTTGGACTATGCTTCAGGCAAAGATTTGAAAGCAGAACCGATGCCTTTATATATAAAGCCAAAGCGCAAACTTTCTGTTCACGATTTGATGAACAGTATGCGCGACCATTATGAGGGAACACCTTTTGATATTACCAACGATTTAGGAGCCGGAATGTACTGTTCTCCTTATCGTCCTACACCTTTGACATGGGAATATAACGGCAAAGAATACTTCAACGAGCGTCCTATTTCTACACAACAAAGCGCATTTGTTTTTGTTGCTCAAATGCGCTCCGATATGCCTGACGCAGTAGGTGGCATACTTTGGTTTGGAAATGATGATGCAAACATGGTTCCTTTTACGCCTATGTATTGCAGTATAACGCAAGTGCCACAGTGTTTTGCCCGCGAAACGTTACTTTCTCGTGGAATTCTGCTTTTTGGGTAAGTAATTGGATATCAAACATGGTTTATCCACGTTATTCCATGATGTTCCGTGATTTGGAAATGGTGCGTAATGAATTGGATTCGATGTACCTTTCACAACAGAAGGATATAGAAGATAAAGCAATAGGCCTTTATCGTGAATCACCTATTAAAGCAGTACAATACCTTACCGATTATTCAAACAAAGTAGCAAATAAAATGCACGAAAGATGGAAAAATTTAGGGATTCATCTCGTCGTAAAATATAACGATCAGGTAATAAAACCTGAAGAAAACGGCGCTTTTGCACGCACAAAAGCGGGATTGGGAAAGACCGTTTATCGCCCGGGTTTCCCCGACAATTATAAAAAAGCGATAATAGAGCAGACAAAAGATAAATATCTCGTTCCTAAACAGTAAAAGATAGAATTAATATAAACATATTTAGCATTATGGAAAATCAAAATGATTTGATAAGGCAATGTGAATTAAAGGCACAGCAATGGTTAGATTCGCCAGTATACGACGATGTTACAAAAAAAGCTGTGCGCGAAATGTTGGACAAAGAGGATAAGACAGACCTTATTGATTCTTTTTATCAAAACCTGGCGTTTGGCACCGGAGGTCTTAGAGGCATAATGGGTCCTGGTAGCAATAGGATGAACATATATACTGTAGGTGCGGCAACCCAAGGGCTGGCAAATTATTTGAAGAAGAATTTTGCAGAAAAAGATGAAATATCAGTCGTCGTAGGGCATGATTGTCGTAACAATAGCCGTTTGTTTGCAGAAACGTCAGCAAAGATTTTCAGTGCGAACGGAATAAAAGTATATCTTTTTGACGATATGCGTCCCACGCCCGAAATTTCTTTTGCTATACGTCATTTACATTGTCAGAGTGGAATAGTAATAACCGCATCCCATAATCCTAAAGAATATAACGGGTACAAAGCATATTGGGACGACGGTGCGCAAGTTTTGTTCCCGCATGACCAAGGTATTATCGACGAAGTGAATAAAGTCCGTCCCGAAGATATTAAGTTTACCGGTAACGATAACATTATTCAAATAATAGGTGAAGATATTGACGCTGAATATCTCAATCAGATTCATACACTTTCGATTGATCCCGAAGTTATTTCCCGTCAAAAGGATTTGAAAATAGTATATACTCCTATTCACGGAACAGGTATGAATTTGATTCCGCGTTCTTTGAAATTATGGGGATTTGAAAATGTTAATTGCGTGTCCGAACAAATGGTCAAAGACGGCAATTTCCCTACAGTCGTTAGTCCTAATCCGGAAAACGCAGAAGCTCTGACTCTTGCACTGAAGTTGGCAAAGGAAATAGATGCTGACATAGTAATGGCGAGCGATCCTGATGCCGACAGGGTAGGCATGGCTTGTAAGAACAGCAAAGGTGAATGGGTGCTAGTTGATGGAAATCAAACTTGTATGATTTTCCTTTATTACATAATTAGCAACAGGATTGCCCAGAATAAGATGAAAGGCAATGAGTTTGTTGTTAAAACTATTGTTACCACGGAACTCATAAGCGAAATAGCCCGCAAGAACGACATAGAAATGCTTGATGTCTATACTGGTTTCAAGTGGATAGCACGCGAAATCAGACTTAGTGAGGGGAAAAAGAAATACATAGGCGGAGGCGAGGAAAGTTACGGCTTCCTGGCTGAAGATTTCGTACGCGATAAAGACGCAGTTTCTGCTTGTTCATTATTGGCAGAAATATGTGCGTGGGCAAAGGATCGTGGAAAAACCTTGTTTGACGTGCTGATGGATATATACGTTGAATATGGTTTCAAATTGAACAAAACAATCAATGTTGTTAAACCCGGAAAGACGGGGGCGGATGAAATCAAGGCAATGATGGATAATTTCCGTGCCAATCCTCCTCGTGAGATAGCCGGCTCGCCGGTTGTAAAAGTAAAGGATTTCAAGACGTTGAAAGAAACAGACGGCAACGGTAACTCCACCGAGTTGCAAATGCCTGAGCCGAGCAATGTATTGCAGTGGTTCACGGCAGACGGCACAAAGGTTAGTGTGCGCCCATCGGGAACGGAGCCGAAGATAAAATTTTATATCGAAGTGGGCGGTGAAATGGGTTGCCCGAAGTGTTTTGACAACGCTAAAGCTGCAGCCAATGAGAAATTTGTGGCTGTACAGAAATCGTTAGGTATATAATTTTAATACATAAGCCAAAGGCGAAGTATGAAGATGTAGAATTCGTTTATATTTGGATTCTACATCTTTTTCTTTTATGCCTGTATATGATTGCCTTATGTTGTTGTAGGCTCGCGTAACTGATGACTCTTGCTTTATATTATGAATAAAGAATTAAAACAAAATTATATCTGGAATATATTCCGAGGTCGTGACATACTTTTGAAAAAATCCGAAAGCGGCGCATTTCTTATTCCGCAGAGCGAAGTACCGCCAATAAAACCGGAGACAACGGAACATGTACATGAATTTGAATCTGCCAAAGGCTTACCGGTGCGCGCGTTCCAAGTTTCTGTCAGCACGGTGCCGCCCGAGGGTTATGATTTCGTGCCTTTAAGAACCAGTTATGAGTATCTGCCGCCTGATATATACGAAATGGCAGGAAAGATGGAGGAACTGATATATTGGGATACGAGAACTAAATATTGCGGAGTATGCGGTTCACCTATGAAATACAGCACTAATATAAGCAAACGCTGCGTTGAATGCAGGAATGAGATTTGGCCGCAGCTGCAAACTGCCATAATTGTGCTTGTAAAACGTGATGACAAGATATTGATGGTACAATCCAAAAACTTCCGTGCTGATTACATGGGGCTTGTGGCCGGTTTTGTAGAGACAGGAGAAACGCTTGAACAATGCGTCGCGCGTGAAGTAATGGAAGAGACAAACATTCGCATTAAAAATATCCGCTATTACGGAAGCCAGCCATGGCCGTATCCGTGCGGATTGATGGTTGGATTTGTCGCTGAATATGAAGGCGGGGAAATGGAGTTGCAGACATCCGAGCTGAATAAGGGCGGATGGTTCGGCGCAAACAATCTACCGCCCGTTCCGGGAAAGGTAAGCCTCGCCCGGCGTCTCATAGACGCATGGCTCGAACACGAAATATAAAGTATCCTACAGGTGTTTTCACATGATAAAATGGTGAAGAATTCTCGGTGCATATATGGCCAAAATCGACGCCTTCAATGCTCAAAATTTGAAAACTGGAAAACAATGCATTAAGGCCTGCTTGGAGGAAAGAAAAAATATGTCTGAGATATTTTAAAATATGTGCCTTGTATTTTGAAATAGGTCGGACATATTTTTTCGCCTCTCAAAACGGTTTGAAAACTTGTCTTAAAATGACAGACAAATTCAGGCATGAACTTTTTAAGGTCGAATGCGAAAGCGGCAATTTGAAAATCTAACTGTTTAAACAAAATGATAGATTAATCGGATTTGCCGTTTGTATCTAAATGAGTACTTTTGTGGGTCTGTAACGCAGCTTGTCTGATTTATGTTCACAGCAAAAGCGCCATAGATAAAAAATGCATGGATAAGATTGAAATACAGAATGTTTGTCCTAACGTGTTTGCCGATTTTAAAGAATTGCGCAGCGATGTTTGGAAAAATGACATTTGCTTTGAACGTGGCAAAGCATATCTGATAGAAGCCGCTTCCGGAACAGGCAAGTCTACGCTTTGCAGTTATTTGTTGGGCTTCCGGCATGATTACACGGGAACGATAACTTTTGATTCGCACAACATAAGAAGCCTTGGAAAGAAGGACTGGGTTAATCTAAGAAAAAATGAAATGGCCATGCTTTTCCAGGAACTTCGCTTGTTCCCCGAGTTGACAGCATTTGAGAACGTTGAGATAAAAAATGCACTTACCCGACATAAAAGTAACACACAAATAAAGGAATGGTTTGAACGCATAGGGTTGGCCGACAGGATTTATACTCCCGTAGCCAAGATGAGTTTCGGGCAGCAGCAACGCGTTGCGCTGTTACGGGCGTTGGTTTGTCCGTTTGAGTTTATATTGCTCGATGAGCCTACCAGCCACCTTGATGATGATAATTCAAATATTATGGCACAACTTGTGTTGGAAGAAGCCGAACAGCGCAATGCTGCAATAATCGTTACAAGCATAGGGCGGCATATGGAGTTGGACTACTATAAAACATTCAATCTATGAATTTGGTACGTAAACTTTTACACCGTCATATAAGTATTCCACAGTTTCTTGGGTATTTCTTTGCTAATATATTGGGCATGTTTATAGTGCTGCTCGCCGTTCAGTTCTATAGCGATGTAATACCTATGTTCTCGGGCGAGGACAATTTCTTCAAAAAGCAATATGTAGTTGTTTCCAAACATATAGGTACGGCCGGGGCGTTCTCAGGAAAGACCAATGTGTTTACGCAATCAGAAATCGACGAACTGGCCGCGCAGCCTTTTGCAAAAAGAATAAGTACATTTACATCCTCCTCATATAAGGTTTCGGCTTCTGTTAACGTTTCGGGCAATAGGTCGATTACGACAGATTTGTTTTTCGACGCCGTAGACGATTACTTCGTAGACGCAGATAAGGACATTTGGCAATATACTCCGGGAGAAAAAACGGTGCCGATTATTTTACCTCGAACATACCTCACATTGTATAACTTTGGATTTGCGAAGAATTACGGACTTCCCGGTGTGTCGGAAGGTTTGGCGGGAATGATAGACATGAGGCTGATTATAAACAGCGGTAATAGTTACGACGTGTTCAAAGGAAAGATAGTGGGATTCAGCGGCAAACTCAACACAATGTTAGTGCCACGCTCGTTCATGGACTGGAGCAATGAAAAGTACGGAAATAATGTCACAGAAGGTCCGTTGCGACTTGTTGTGGAAGTAGACAACATAACCGACGCAAGAATTGCAAAATACATGGACTCCCATGGCCTTGAAGTGGAAGAAGATAAACTGGACGCAGGAAGAATGACTTATTTCCTGAAGATAGTCACGGGATTGGTTCTTGCTGCTGGCTTGTTGATAAGCATACTGTCGTTCTACATTCTGATGTTGAGTATTTACTTGCTCGTAGAGAAGAATACCGATAAGTTGGAAAACTTGTTGCTCATAGGATATTCTACGGCGAAAGTAGCTTTCCCTTATCAACTTTTGACTTTGATGATGAATGCATGTGTGCTTGTTGTTTCTTTGGTTGCGGTTCTTATAGTCAGGAATTATTATCTGAAGTTGATTTCATTGATGTATCCTCAAATTAGCGGAACGCAAATGACAGCAGCTTTGGTTACAGGTTTTTTATTGTATTTGATAGTTTCAATAATAAATATAACAGCAATACGTAATAGAATAAATTATATTTGGCATAGGCGTAAATAAAGATAGTATAATGGTGTCTTTTCTGTCTATGCATGAAAATGTGATTAAGTGATAAATGGAAAAACTGAAGCAGCTATATAAAAAAGTATATGGAGCATTTCCGTCTGCGATAGAAAAAATCGAAGGGTCAGGGAGCAATAGGGCATATTACAGACTGTCAAACTCGGATGTCTCAGAAAAAAGCGTTATCGGAGTGGTGGGACAGTCGCGCGACGAGAATCACGCTTTTATTTATCTGACGGAGCATTTCAATTTAAGAAAACTTCCGGTGCCTTCAATCATAGCCGTAGATGACGATGAGATGAGATACCTGCAAACAGACTTGGGCAACCGCACGCTTTTCGACGCTTTGGCAAAAGGACGGGCCGTAGGTGGCAGGTATACCTTGGCAGAGAGAAAGTTGCTGCAATCGACAATAGAAGCATTGCCCGAGTTACAATTCCGCGGAGCACGCGGTTTGGATTTTTCGCACTGTTATCCGCAGTCTGAGTTTGACAGAACGGGAGTGCTTTTTGATTTGTATTATTTCAAATATTGCTTTTTAAAAGCAGTTGATTTGGAATTTCACGAACTGAAATTGGAAGCAGCATTCCAGTTGATGGCCGACGAATTGACGGCTGAACATTGCGAGTCGTTCCTTTATAGAGATTTTCAAGCGCGAAACGTAATGTTGTCATCCGACGGAAAACCCTATTTTATAGACTATCAAGGAGGACGACGCGGCCCGTGTGAATACGACGTGGCTTCTTTTCTCTGGCAGGCTTCAGCACGATATTCCGATTCATTAAGGCAGGAATTAATAGACAAGTATATTGAATCGTCTAAAAAGTACACGGAAATAAATGAGGCCCACTTCCGCAAACGGTTGCCTTTGTTCGTACTTTTCCGATTAATGCAGGTATTGGGAACGTATGGCTTCAGAGGTTACTACGAAAGAAAGCAGCACTTTATAAGCAGCATTCCACCGGCAATTACAAACCTTAAAAAATTATTGGCCGCGAATGCTTGCCCGTATCCCTATTTGAACGATGTACTTACGCGCTTGGCAGAGCTGCCCCAATTCGAAGAACCAAAGAAAGTAGAAATAAAGCGCGAAGACGGGTACCGTATAGCTACCACCAATATATATAAAGCGCATGAGGAGGACGGACCGCCTACTTTCTCAAAATATGAAAACCGCGGTACATTGGTTGTGCGCGTGTTCAGCTTTTCTTTCCA
>URSZ01000051.1 GCA_900550635.1 uncultured Prevotella sp.
GAGACGGCGACCCCGTACAAGCAGGAAAAGACATTAACGTGGAAATTGTGCACAAGGGCATAAACGTCGTTATCAATCCGAATGCCAAGCAGCAAAAGGAAACCCTGCTGCAATCACTTGCAACCTTTGCCGTAGACCTGCAAACAAAAGGACTTGGATTCGCTACCAAGAACAATCCCCTCAGCGCTTTCAACAAAAACTTAAAAGAAAAGCTGCACAAAAAATAAGGGCAGAACACCAGCCCTATACGTACAACACAATTTAAACAAATCAACACACAGCGGAAAGCATGTATCGCTTTCCGCTTTTTTTGTCTGCATTATAAAACACGAAGTTTCACAAGGCCGAAAATATGTCTGAGATATTTCAAAATATGTCAGACATATTTTAAAATAGGTCGGACATATTTTTTCTTTGCTCGCAGCGGGGTTTGAAAATCTGGGAACCAGTTTCTTTCCCGAATACCATTTTATCCTTAATTCCTACGTAAAATTTTACGCTCCGGTAATGCCTTTCCTACGTTTTTTTTAACGTAAGGTGCATACCGCGTCACGGCGTTGAATACGCGCATTATTCCTTTTCCAAAAGCGCCACGGCATAGGCGGCAATGCCTTCCTCGCGCCCGGTAAAGCCGAGACGTTCCGTTGTGGTAGCCTTTACCGACACGCAATCTTCGTCAACTTCCATTACGCTTGCTATGCACTGCTGCATTTCGGAGATATGATTCTTCAATTTTGGTTTTTCCAGGCAAATGGTAATATCTACGTTACCTACGGAATAACCGCCCTCCTTGATTTTCTGCATGACCGATTTAAGGAGTACCTTGCTGTCCGCTCCGCTATACTTATCGTCTGAATCGGGAAAGTGATAGCCGATGTCGCGCATTGAAGCAGCTCCGAGAAGTGCGTCGCATAAAGCATGCAACGCCACATCAGCGTCGCTATGCCCAAGCAGCCCCTTTGAATAATCGAGTTTTATACCGCAGAGCCAAAGTTCGCGCCCTTCAACAAGACGATGTACATCAAAGCCGAGACCTATTCGTGTTTTCATTGCTTATGTGTTTAACGCCTGCGCGAGAACAGGTCTTTAATACCGTCAAAATCAAACGCGAGGGATACGCGCAATGTCTGGTCGAGCGGATTGCTTGCCGCTGTGGAAATTACATAACCTGCATCGAGCGAGAAAACATTCATTCTGAAACCTGCACCAACCGTAAAGTACTTACAGTTACCTTTCATCTTGTTCTCGTCGTGATAACCTGCGCGCAACGTAAATTTATCGTTATAGGTGTATTCCACACCAACGCTCCATTGTATTTCTTTGAGTTCCTCACTGAATCCGCCGGGAGCGTCGCCAAAGCTCTTGAAAATACCGGTTATCGGTGATTGGTCGTAATAGTCTTTCTGAAGACGTTCCTGGTACGCTTCGTCGGTTTCGTCATCCTCCTGCAAAGGCATTGTCGGCACAAGGAGCTTGTTTATGTCTGCGCTGAACGCTATTTTGTTGAACTCGTTTATCGGCACCAGATAATTCACGCCCAAGCGTAAATTCGTGGGGATGAAATAGGAGTTTTCATCTCCGTACTTTATTTTACTACCTATATTGCTTATGTTCAAACCGAAAGCCAGCAGGCATTCCCTGCTGCCCATTATTACGTAATTATTATAATACATGGCTATATCGGCAGCAAAGGCAGAACCGGGCGAAGTGTCATCGCTATAATTGCCGCTAAGGTCGGAATAAATGTAACGCAATGAAATAGCTGCCGAGAACGTCTCGCTAAGCATTCGCGACACACCCACGTCGAAACTTAACTCATACGGCTTTATTGTCATGTTGTCGCCGGCGTCTACCTCACCAAGCGAAAAATAACGCAACGAGGAACTGATTGCCGTATAATCGCCCAAACGGGTATAACCTGCCACATAAGCCAAGCCTATGTCGTTTACAAGTTTCCTCAACCATGGAGTATAGTTAATGGCCAAACCTGCACGACTAATGGCAAACGGATATTTTGCAGGGTTCCACGCCTGTGAGTTTGCGTCCGGTTCGGTAGCAGCACCTATATCGCCCATACCTCCGGAGCGGGCATCCGGCCCAATCTTCAGAGAATTTACCGCCGTACTAACGGGATTGAACTGTTCTTTTTGGGCATTTGAGGGAACTACTGCCGCCACTACGAGCAGCAGCGTTAATAATATCCTATATTTCATATTGTTCAAGAGATTTATCAAATTAATAAACTGCAAGCGGGTTTATTTATTGTTCAGAATTATCAATTTCTTGGTTTTTGAACTCGTTCGTCCGCCGTTTTCAGAAACCGACACCCTATACAAATACAAACCTCCGGGCAGTCTTGCTCCGCTGGAATTTGTAAGATTCCACTCCAATTGATAATACCCGTCTTCGCTCTGTCCTGCGGCTGTTGTTTCATAAACAATTTGCCCCATCGTATTGTAAACCTGCACATGGAATCGCATATCGCTCTGCGGACGGTCGTAATATATTTGCATGTGCGTAGTCAGAGTTGCAGGATTCGGACTACACGTTATATCCAGTATTTCCGGTTTAAGCCCCCTCACAGCAACAAAGTTCAACATCTGCGAGGATGAATTTCCCATCATATCCCAGGCACGGAACACCAACCTGTGTTTGCCCGGCTCTAACTCTGGAATAGAAAAGCGTACACGACCCTTTGTATATGTACCGAACTCGTTCGTATAATAGTCGTTAAGTACGTAAGATGTAGTGCCGTCTATTATAAGTTCCAAATCATGCCCTACTCCACTGCCAGTTGCATTTATTCCGTCGGAGTCTTCCATTAAAGCCACAAAATAAGGAGTGAGGTTTGTTTTGCCACCGTCCTGGAAATCCGGATTATTCAAATAAACATACATCATCGGTCCGACGCTGTCGGGATTTAAGGACTCGGATGAATTAATTGAGAAAGAAGAACTATATCCATGCGCTTCTGTCTCATGGTCATTTGAAACAGAATAAAGGCTCATCAAGCACGTTTCATCTGAATAACTGGCATCAATCGAAACGGGGAAACTGAATGAAAAGCGGCCGCCGGTTACCGAGTCTGTACCTTCGAACAGTCGTCGCGTTCTGTCATAAAAAGTGAAAGGATCTAAACCGTTTCCCGCGTTGTCATTGCAAGTTATCAACTCTTTTTTATCATATGCTGTAGCATTGACTACCCCATTATAATTTTCGATTGTATTTCCATAAGTATTAACAATACGACCTGAAATTCTTGCTACACTACCGGCGGGCAGATTCACTACTGAATTCCCCAAACGTTTCCCATTGATACTGTCTATCACCAATCTTTCGGTTGGAAACATAAGCTTCAGCGCGGGGTCGCCGGTAAGTACGTATTTCAGTTTGTTTATAGTTCTGTCACTCATGTTCGAAGACGTGACCAAAGAGCATTTTGCCTGTGTTAGAGCCTTACCCATGGGCATTGGTTTCCCGCCGTCGCCATTCAAAAGATTTTCCATCAAATACGTGTTAAGGTATCTGTTACGCGTAGAATAAACCGAGCGAGTTGCGCTTATAAAAGCAACAGCTCCCCCATCAGGATTCAGCAAAGCAGCCTCGCCTATAGTCTCTTCGTGCGAATCGAATGGTGTTACCTCGCACGAAGAAAAAATCCAAAGCGGCAGATTCTTTGACCTGCACTCCTTGAAATCATTTAACATCAAAACTTTCTCATGAGAAACTGATGCCGGCGCGCCATGTCCAGTATAATTCATAATTAAAGCTCCATTCTGCATATAGCTTTTAAGCAGCTTTGTTATTTCGGGATAGGAATTGCCGGTTGATGTTTTCTCCACCTGGTACGCGTCCCAATATATACGACGCACATTATAATCAGGATGTCTGCTTTCTATCCAAGAGGCAATGCTTTCCGCGTCAGACATAAGGGAGTTGCTATCTACGTCATCGTCGCCCATCATGCAAATTACATTTTTCCAGGCTCCGACGTTTTTATTGTTCATATAATCTATGGTTTTATCTACCATAATCTTTGCTTCGGCCTCGGTCGTTACGGGAAACCTTCCTATATATATATCCAGCTTGTCGTATGACAGGTTTTCGCCTTCGCCGTCATCAAGGACTCCAAAGAAGTCATCTGTCACATAGCTTGACACCTCATTTGTTGAATTCCACGATTCGTAGCACAACAAATAATCATCAGGCGAGCTATTCCTCCAGTCTTGCGTAACCATGCGGTTGTCCCACGCGGCGTCGCCGAATAAAAGTAAGAACTTAGGCATGTCATTTTCTGAGCCGGCCTTGTCGTAAAGCATTTTCAAATAACGCCTGTAAGCCATTGCGTCGGGCGTTCCCGATGAAAATTCGTTATACAATTCATCTGCCCTGACAAGACGTATCCTCAAGCTGTCGTTCGTCACGTGCGCGTCAATAAGGCGTTGCGCCTGCGACATAAGTTTTCCGCTTTTCGGAACGATGACCACCATATCATAAGACTCGTCAGCATGTAAATCCTGATTTTTCACATGTTCTACAAACGTTGGCGTTGGAAACGTAGCAGAAGTATTTACTACGACATAGCGTTCAGAAGCCTCAGGAAGAGTTACATTCAGCGTATTCCCGTTTAGCGTACCTACGATATTCTCCTGCGGCCTTCCGGCCTTCCCTATTCTCCACACTTTAGTATCACTGTTTGCAGACGAAATGGAATAAACCCCTGACGAATTGTTTTCCGGGTCGCTCATTACAAAGAAAGAAGACGACAGTTTCAAGTTCCTTTCATAATTCAAAGCGATGTAATCAAGGCGCGCTGAATGCCCCGATGTCGTTACGAAATGCACATCATTTGCGCCTTGCAAAATTCGTGTGCTATAAGTTTTTTCTACCAAACGTGCCCTGTTGCCCTGCTCCCCGTAATTTGTGTTATTCAGCAACGGGATGTTCATAGTACCGAGTTTGGATGAATTAAGCTGCACATCTACATTAGTTGCAGCCGAGGTATTTGCCGCCGTAAAGACAACAGTTACATAAGCCGTGCTTTCCTCTTTTGCGTCGGGGGCAGATATTTGATATGTTCGCGAATTACCGTTTGCAAAATCATAACTGTCAAAAAACTGCTGTCCGCTCGTATACCAACTGAAAGCGTCTTCCTCGTACAAGGCATGCGATTTCACAGAAGTGCGCACGTTTGTATTGCTTGCATTCGCCGTCACATCCTGCATTACGGTCGGAGAATCGCCCTCGGTCAGGAAATAATACGAGTAGCTTGAATAAGGATTATTCACATGCCTCCATTTCCCTTTTACGTAAATCCATTTCGTAACACCCTCTGCAAAGAACAAAATCTTTGAGCCGTCGCGATACAACGGTATTTCCTGCAAATCGTCATAATTGCGGTTCTCGCCCGAATATGTTATTACGGAATCTTGCACTAGTCCTCCGTAGCCGTATAATTTAACTCGCGAAGGGTCTGAGAAACCAACAGAAGAAAGAAATGATTTGGTCAAAGAGTACACGCCTTCCGAATTCACACGGATTTTCACCCAGCGGCCACTGGAAAGAACGGAATGCTCTGCATAACGTGAGCCCGTACTACTTAAAGCCCTTGTAACTGCACGGGTCGAAAGCGATTGTCCGGGCTGACCAATAAATGAATCCGTTAAATTATCCGTAACGCGATAAACAGCCAGTTTGCAACTCACAACACGGTAATAGCTGCCTTTCCGCTTAACAATAGGCACAAACGACACATCCAGTTTTCCTACCTTGCGCTCTATTGCAAAATGGCATTCTATATCAAGATTCTCGCCTATGTTTTTGGCGATTTTTTTTATACGTTTCGTTTCCTCTGCGGTAAGGCGTTTATACTCCGGATATTCTGCCACAACTTTGAACGAATCCCGAAACGAAGCCTGTCCGACACTTATTTGCGTTGCAAACACGGGCAGCGTGGTTGTCACGGCATGTTTCTTTTCATCTATGCTTACAAACACGCCTTCGCCAACGGTCCTTATGGTATCGCCGCCCGTTCCGGCAAACGCCCCCTGGCAAAAAAGCAACGTGAATAACGCTATTATATATATGTGTTTCATTAAAGGATACAGACTATTTTACATTAAACTCCAACACGTCATCGCCGTTGATATATCCCACGTAATGGGTATCGGGCCGTGCGTCGAGCATTTTACCGTATACGGGCAATAGCAGCACATCGCCTTGTCTTATCATATAATACCTGCTTACGTATGCAACGGCATGCGCAACGGCGGGTATCAAATCTGTAAACTGCACAGAAGCCACCTTTTCCCCTTCTACCTCTAAACTAATATTGTAATTATCCGCCGGAGTATCCCCCGTCTCAACGAACCTGCCTATAACCGCCGACCCATCAAAACTCACTGCCACATCCCAGGGCAGCCCCTTAAGTGACAGTTCATTTCGCAAATCGTTAAGTTCGAACCTCATTCCAACGGTAAGAGCGTCGAAATAACGCGGGGCAAAACGTTCCGGTATGCTCTTACCCAAACGGCATATTCTTGCCGCAACACAGCAACACGCTTTGCAACTGCCGCCGTAATCGGGTACGAACATCGGTTTTCCATGTGTCAGCAACGACGTATCAGCCAATGTATATACCGACATGTCCTGAACACGCTTTAATAACGAATTATCCGTTATATTATTGCTTTGCGCTAATGGCTCGACTATTATAACTTTCATGTGCTGCAATAAAAAATACCACACAAAGGTAATATTTTTAGCGCGAGTTCCGTAATTGCCTTAAATTTATTCGTCGGAACACACTGGCTAATAATACAATTGTTTTAAATTTGAATGCAAAATTCAAGTTACCAAACAAGCTATATAAGAAATTATAACATTTAATACTTGGACACATATATGGAGAAATCAAAGAAAATCCCCGGAACGGACATACTCGTTTTAGAGGAATTCATTGCCAGCTCCGACGACGACATGGAAATTCACGCCAGTGTGGCAGCTGGTTTTGACACACGGAAAAGCCTTGTGGTTAGACTTAAATATACTGATTACGATTTCCGGAAAAACAGCTACACACAATCTGCCGTAATAGACGAAGAAGAAGCCTGGCTACTATCCAAGACATTAGGAACAAGGCTAACAAACATACCCAAGTTGTTGTCGGAAAAATTCGGAGACCAAACATCCACACAGTTGCTGCCTTCGGATGTTGAAGATATATTTAAGGATATTCTCGACTTTATCATAGACTCCGGCGGGCACTACAATATAAAAAAGGATTAGGCACACAAACGCTGCCCCATAAAGCCGAATAATCGCCGAGACGTAAAAAACAGACAAAAAACGCATAGCAATACAACACTTTCTGAAACGGTCTTTTACATCCGGTTTTCAGACAGCGAAAAATATGTCTGAAATATTTCGAAATATGTCTGACATATTTTAAAATATGTCAGACATATTTTTTCTCTTCTCGCAGCATGGTATAAAAGGCTATGAATCAGTTTTCACTTGCAGGCATAAAAAAGCGTGTATTTTGCGGCCCAGTTTTCCTGTTCCCTGTTTGTCTGCCATAAAAAGCATTACCGACATTGCAAAATGCGGTATTTCACCCGGTTGTGCGAACTTTTAACGTGCCAAACCCACTGTTTAAGCCGAAACACGCGCATTAATCTATTACGTTATTCCGAATTTTATAATTATTTTTGGATTGGTTTCAAACTTACACACCCCGAACAAAAACATAAAAAACACAATGGACAGGAAATTCAAAAAAGAGACGCTATGCGTACAGGCAGGATGGTCTCCAAAGAACGGCGAACCGAGAGTACTGCCAATTTACCAAAGCACAACATTCAAATACGAAACAAGCGAGCAAATGGCCCGTCTTTTCGACCTTGAGGAGAACGGGTATTTCTACACACGCCTGCAAAACCCCACAAGCGACGCCGTAGCCGCAAAGATAGCAGCCCTGGAAGGCGGCGTTGGAGCCGTGCTGACCTCAAGCGGCCAGGCAGCTAACTTCTACGCAATGTTCAACATTTGCCAAGCCGGAGACCATTTTGTAAGCTCGTCGTGCATATACGGCGGAACATACAACCTGTTCGGCGTAACGATGAAGAAACTCGGAATCGAAGTAACCTTTGTTGACCCCGACGCTTCGGAAGAAGAAATATCGGCAGCTTTCCGCCCCAACACAAAAGCATTATTCGGCGAGACAATATCGAACCCCACCCTCGAAGTGCTCGACATTGAAAAATTCGCACGCATTGCCCACTCGCACGGCGTGCCGCTCATTGTAGACAACACCTTCCCCACACCCATAAACTGCCGCCCGTTCGAATGGGGCGCCGACATTGTAGTGCATTCTACCACTAAATACATGGACGGACATGCAACCAGCGTGGGAGGCTGTATCGTTGACAGCGGGAACTTCGACTGGGAGGCGCACGCCGACAAATACCCCGGCCTATGCAGCCCCGACGAATCGTATCACGGACTGACATACACCAAAGCCTTCGGCAAAATGGCCTACATAACCAAAGCCGTGGCTCAGCTTATGCGCGATTTGGGAAGCGTACAGTCGCCGCAAAACGCCTTCCTCTTGAATTTAGGGCTTGAAACGCTACACCTGCGTATGCCCCAACACTGCAAAAACGCACAAGCCGTTGCAGAATACCTCGAAAAGAACGAGCACGTGGCATGGGTGAACTACTGCGGCCTTAAAGGAAACAAATATTACGAACTGGCGCAAAAATACATGCCCAACGGCTCATGCGGCGTAATATCCTTTGGACTGAAAGGCGGACGCGACGTATCCATAAAGTTTATGGACAACCTTAAACTGGCAGCAATAGTAACACATGTGGCCGACGCGCGCACGTGCGTGCTCCATCCGGCAAGCCATACACACCGCCAGCTTAGCGATGAGCAGTTGCTCGCGGCAGGAGTGCGCCCCGACCTGATACGTTTCTCGGTAGGCATAGAAAACGTAGACGACATAATAGCCGACATAGAGCAGGCTTTGAACGCCTGAAAACAGGTACATAAAAAAAAAGCATTCGGGAAATAAAACACCCGAATGCTTTTTTCAAACAAACTATCTTATTAAAAATGTCTACAAGCTATCGCCAAAGTCCTCGCGGAACTTGTTCATGAGTTTCTGCTGCCAGTCGCCGATAGGTTTAAGGCGGCCAAAGAAGAAGCGCAGCACTTTTGGCTCCTCTACCCATTCCAAACCACCTATAAGCTCGCGGTTGTCGTAAAGCCATTTCACGCGGTCGGCGCAATATTTAATCTGTGAAAGAGTAAACACGCGGCGCGGGCATGCAAGGCGCAACAGTTCAAGTTCGGCATACCGCTCTGTACCGTCCTCTTCCCGTTGCTCCGACAACGTGCCGCGCTCCATGCCGCGAATACCACCCGCAATATACACCGCTGCCGCCAATGCTGCCGCCGGATAAACGTTATGGGGCATGTCGGGCAGGAAAGCCGAAGCGTTTATATGCGCTCCCAACCCGCCGGCCGGCTTAACCATAGGCACGCCGTAATCGTCGAGTTCCTTGACAAGATATTCTATAAACAACGGCCCCTGAGATATAATCTCCATGTCCAAAGACTCGTACAAGCCTTGGGCCATTGCCTCCATTGAACGAACTTCCATGCCACCGTAAGTTAGGAATCCCTCGTATAGAGGAATGAATTCCATCATTTCGCGGTATATATTCTCATGTTTCGTAATTATTGCGCCTCCGCGCGAGAAACCGAGCTTCCTTGCCGAGAAGTAAATGATGTCGGATATATCGGCCAGTTCATGCATGATGTCTTTCAAGGGAACATCTTTGTATTCCGGTTCACGCACTTTTATAAAATAGAGGTTGTCCTGCATAAGTGAAGCATCTATCACGGTGCGTATCCCGTTCTCGCGGCAAAGTGCGCACACCTCTTTGATGTTCTTCATACTTATCGGCTGCCCCCCTATGAGGTTCGTTCCGGTTTCTATGCGCAGGAAAGGAATACGGTCGCGTTTCTCGTCAATTAGCTTACGCAGCGCCGGAATGTCGAAATCGCCTTTAAACGGATTGTCGTTTTGCGGTTCAAGGCCGCTCGCCGTCACGAGCTCTACCACTTCACCGCCAAGACGGGTTATATGCGCCTTCGTTGTTGTGAAGTGAAAGTTCATCGGTATTATATATCCCGGTTTGACGTATGCTTCGGCAAGAATGTTCTCGCACGCACGTCCTTGGTGCGCCGGAAGGAAATATTTTGTTCCGAACACATCCTCGAGTGCACGCTTCAGCCGGTTGCATGTCTCGCTTCCTGCATAAGAGTCGTCTGCCCGCAACATGGCTGCCTGCTGGAGGTCGGACATCGCATTAACGCCCGAATCGGTCAACATATCCATAAACACGTCTTTGTTCTGAAGCAGGAACGTATTGTTGCCCGCTTCATTTATATATTCTACGCGCTTTTCTACGGGCGGAAGAAAAAGTTTCTGAACTATGCGCACTTTGTGCATTTCAAGAGGCACCTGGTGCTCTTTTTTGTAGAATTTTACTGCCATTATGATTTTCTGGTTACTATTTATTATTGTTGTTCATATATCATTTTAATTTCATATTAGTCCTATTCTGAGCAAGACGGGGTAAAAGTAGGTAAAAAATGTATTGTTTGTGCGAACATATTTACCTGAATATATACCAAAAATACTTATTTGGCTGCATTCTATCCTTTTTAGCATACCAAAATTACTGATTACGTTTATTTAAAGTAACTTTGCAGGCATGCAAACGGTAAAAATTAAAAACATTGAACAATTCGACGCATATTTCAGGCAAAAGACGCTTCACCCGTTGGTAAGCGTCGGCAACCTGGCTTACGCCGACTTGACACTTTTCGACCCCACCGATTTCGGAATGTTCTGCATAGTTCTTATGGACAACGATTTCGGAACACTAATAAAGGGCGGGCACAGTATCCACTACGGTCCGGGTACCATTTTTTCGCTCCGTCCGGGGCAAACGGTGCAAATGCAACTTAACGGGCTTCGCCCGCAAGGGTGGATGCTTGCATTCCATCCCGAACTGCTTGAGAAGTCTGGACTGGGGCGCGATTTCTACATGTTTAATTATTTTGACCTCGATGTACCCGACGCCGTAGTATTGTCGGTAGACGAAAGGGATACGCTGCTGCATTGCTTTTCAAGCGTGAGAGCGGAACTGCATGCTCCGGTAGACCACTTGAAAAACCACATGATACGCTTAAACATAGGCTTGCTTCTATCATGCTGCAAACGTTTTTATGAGCGCCAGTACGCACAGCTGCGCGAACAGCGCAACATGTTGATGGTAGAACGTTTAGACACGCTGCTGGCCAATTACCTGTCGAGCGGGCTGGCGGCACAGCATGGGCAGCCTACTGTGGCATGGTGTGCAAAACAGTTCAACCTTTCGGCCAATTATTTCGGCGACGTTGTAAAACGCGACCTTCACGTAACGGCTCGCGATTACATACAGGCCAAAATAATTAGCGCAGCAAAGCACATGCTTTGTCGCACGCCGGCAAGCATAACCGAAATAGCGCAGGAATTAGGATTTACATACCCTAACCACTTTACGCGTCAGTTCCGCCGCAAGGTTGGAATTTCGCCTTCGGAATTCAGGCAACAGAACGCAAAGGCGTTGCTTGGACAAAACCTTTCAGATTCTGACGAAAAAAATCACAGATAGGAGGTAAAAAAAATATGTCTGACCTATTTTAAAATATGTCAGACATATTTTGAAATATCTCAGAGAAAAGAGTCGGAAAGTCCTAACCCTAATCTCCGGTTTTGCATGCCCGCCCGAAACAGGCTGGCATTTCTTAATCTATGTCTATCGGTTCAAGCCTTGTTTATATAGTCTACAAGCCACTGGCCTACTTCGCGTGTTCCGTACTCGCCGCCACCTTCAACTTGGATTTCGGGTGTACGTACGTTTGCGTCCAACGAAGCGTCGACAGCCTTGCGTATGGCCGTTCCCTCTTCCATAAGATCGAAATATTCGAACAGCATGGCAGCCGATAAAACCTGCGCAAGCGGATTTGCGATGTTCTTGCCCTTAGCCTGCGGCCAGCTACCGTGGATAGGTTCAAACACAGGCGTGCTCTCTCCTATAGAAGCCGACGGAAGCAATCCCATAGAGCCCGTAATGCAAGAGCCTTCGTCGGTAAGTATGTCGCCGAACGTGTTTTCAGTTACCATAACGTCAAAGAAAGTCGGTTCCTGAATCATGCGCATGGAGGCATTGTCGACATACATAAAATCTGTAACCACATCTGTGTTTTGCTCCGCCATTTCCTGCGCAACTTTTCTCCACAAACGCGACGAAGCCAGCACATTGGCTTTATCAACCACGGTCAAATGCTTGTTGCGTCGACGGGCATAATCGTATGCCACTTTCAGTATACGTTCAACCTCCGGGCGCGTGTATTTGTTGGTATCGAAAGCCATGTCGTCGCCTTCGTGTTTCTCACCAAAATACATGCCGCCGGTAAGTTCACGGATACATACGAAATCGGCCCCACGCACAAGTTCGTCTTTTAACGGAGATTTATGCAACAGGCACGGAAATGTCTGCACCGGACGTATGTTTGCAAACAATCCCAATTTTTTACGCATGGCGAGCAAGCCTTGTTCGGGGCGAACCTTTGCCTTCGGGTCGTTGTCGAATTTGGGGTCGCCTACAGCCGAGAACAATACTGCGTCTGCCGCCTTGCAAACGTTATATGTTTCTTCGGGGAACGGGTCGCCTACCGCATCTATTGCGGCAGCTCCGCATATTGCCTCAGTAAACGTAATCTCGTGTCCGTAGCGTTTGCCTACTGCCTGCATTACGTCTACACCTACTTTTGATATTTCCGGTCCTATACCGTCGCCGGCAAGAACTGCGATGTTTAATTTCATAATACCTTATATTGTTTATTTTACAGAATCATTTGTATTTTCAAGCACATTAAGCATTTTTATCGTTGCTTTTATGGCGGCCTCAGTCTGGTCGCCGTCAAAGCCGCGTGTGCGCACTTCCTTGCCGTTGATATTCCATGTTATTATAGTCTGCACGAACGCGTCGGTACGCCCGCCCGGAGGTATCGTAACGCTGTAATTTACAAGCGTTGGCATTTCTCTCTTGAGTTTATCTACGTAAATCTGGCGGATACAGCGGGCAAAAGCGTCGTTTTGTCCGTCACCCGTTGAATGAGCTTCATACTCCTGTCCGTTTATCTCGAGCCGCAACGAAGCAGAAGGTTTTAACCCATAGGCCGTAGACACGAAGTAACTTACCAGACGAACCTTGTCCTCGGGCATTTCGTGCTTCAGCACATCCGACACGATATACGGCAAGTCTTCCTGGGTTACTATTTCTTTTTTGTCTCCAAGTTCTATTATCCGTTGCGTAACGCGCTTAGTCTGTTCCGGATTTAGTTCCAGACCTAAAGCCTCGAGGTTTTTAAGTATGTTAGCCTTACCGCTGCTCTTACCTAAAGCATATTCGCGCACCCTGCCAAATCGTTCAGGCAGCAATGCGTTGGAATAAAGTTGGTGCTTGTTGTCTCCGTCAGCGTGAACGCCAGCAACCTGTGTAAAGACGCTCTCACCTACTATTGGCGCATTGGCAGGAATAGATATTCCGGAGTAACTTTCAACAATGCGGCTTACATACATAAGTTTGCTCTCGTCTATCGAGGTAATGGCGTTAAAGTGATCTTTAAGGATAGCCTGTACACTGGCAAGCGGGGCGTTGCCGGCACGCTCACCCAAGCCGTTCACTGCTGTATGGAATCCTCTGCAACCGGCCAACACTGCAGCCAAGACATTTGATATTGCAAGGTCGTAATCATTATGTGCATGAAACTCAAAGCATACATCAGGGAAACGACGTATCATCTTATGCACATATTCCAATACTTGAAGAGGATTCAGAATACCCAACGTATCGGGAAGCATTACCCTGTGCACGCCTGCCTTATTCAAGTGTTCAACCAGACGATAAACATAATCCGGTGAATTTTGCATTCCGTTAGACCAATCCTCCAGATAAGCGTTGACATCCATGCCCAAGCTATGCGCATATTCTACGCTGCAAGTAATATCAGCAAAATGCTGTTCGGGTGTTTTCCTCAATTGGTAAGTCAGGTGCTTTAAAGAACCTTTGGTAAGCAAATTGATTGTCCTGCAACCACACCCGTTTATCCAATCAACCGAAACGTGTCCGTCTACAAAGCCGAGAACTTCAACACGGTTTACCATATCCGCTACTTTAGCCCACCGGCAAATCAGCTCTACGGCACGGCGCTCTCCTTCAGACACACGTGCGGAGGCCACTTCTATACGGTCTACCCCAACCTCGCGCAAAAGTATACGCGCAATATTGAGCTTCTCGTGAGGTGTAAAAGAAACACCACGCGTCTGCTCGCCGTCACGAAGCGTGGTGTCCATTATCTCTACTTTAACTTGTTTCATACTATGAAATTTCGCAAAAAAGCAAAAAGTACAAACTCGCTAAATTATCATGTTAATATCGGGAATAATCCCAATTAAAATAAGATGGGGCTATACTAAGTGTTCCTTTCACCTATTTATTAGCCATTTCCCATGCTTCAATTTTTTCTTTTGTCTGAAGCAAGAAATCAATATCGTCCAAACCGTTGGTAAGACAATACTTCTTATATCCGTTTAACTCAAAATGCTCCGTTTTGCCATTCTGTTCATTAGTTATGGTTTGATTAGGAACATCTACCGTAACTATTGTTTTAGGATTTTCCTTGATTGAGCCGAAAAGTTCTTCCAGAAACTGTGGAGACACTACCACAGGCAAAACGAAATTATTCAATTCATTGTTCTTATGAATATCAGCAAAGAAGCTGCTTACCACTACGCGGAATCCATAACCTGCGATAGCCCATGCCGCATGTTCACGGCTTGAACCACAGCCGAAGTTCTTTCCGGCCACAAGTATCTCTCCGCTATATGTAGGGTCGTTAAGTACAAAATCTTTCTTGGAACCGTCAGAATTATAACGCCAATCGCGGAAAAGATTGTCGCCGAATCCTTCTTTATCGGTTGCCTTAAGAAAACGTGCCGGTATTATTTGATCGGTATCAACGTTTTCAAGAGGAAGAGGTACGCACGTACTTCTAACTATATCAAATTTCCTTTTCATTTCTACAATTAAATTAAAGTTCGCGGATCGGTAATTTTTCCTGTTACGGCCGCAGCTGCAGCAACCATAGGACTTGCGAGGCATGTGCGCGACCCGGGCCCCTGCCGGCCTTCAAAGTTCCTGTTGCTTGTCGATACGGCCAACTTGCCTGCCGGGATTTTATCATCATTCATAGCCAGGCATGCGCTGCACCCGGGCTGACGTATCTCAAACCCTGCTGCTGCAAGTTCCTTATCCAGCCCTTCTTCCTTTATTTGTTTCCATACGTTCCAAGAACCGGGTACAAGCCATGCTACTACATGCGGTGCTTTTTTGCGTCCCCGTACTACCGACGTGAAAGCGCGGAAATCTTCAATACGTCCGTTTGTGCATGCACCCAGGAAAATGTAATCAACTGTTTTGCCCAACAACTGTTCACCGGGTACAAAACCCATATACTTCAATGCCTTCTGCGAAGTAGGTTCCGGGTCGTCAGGTATAGTCCCGTCTATAGGCATTCCCATTCCGGGATTCGTGCCATAAGTAATCATGGGAACTATGTCGGCAGCGTCGAACTGCAATTCTTTATCAAACACTGCGTCGTCTCCGCTTTTCAACGTTTTCCAATAAGCCACGGCTTTATCCCAATCCTCACCTTTCGGCGCATAGGGGCGTCCTTTTATATATTCGAACGTTTTCTCATCCGGCGCGATAAAGCCTCCGCGTGCACCCATCTCTATCGACAAGTTACAGAGCGTTAGGCGTCCTTCCATTGAGAGTTCGCGTACAGCAGAGCCCGAGTATTCCACGAAATACCCCGTCGCGCCGCTTGTAGTGATTTTACTCATCAAATACAAGGCCAGGTCCTTTGCCGTAACACCGTCTGACAGTTTTCCGTTTACGGTAATTCGCATTGACTTCGGCTTTTGCTGCAAGATACACTGCGAAGCAAGTACCATTTCAACTTCCGACGTTCCTATTCCGAAAGCCACAGCACCCATAGCGCCGTGCGTTGAGGTGTGCGAATCTCCGCACACTATAGTCATTCCGGGCAACGACAGTCCTTGCTCCGGGCCTACCACATGGATAATCCCGTTGTTGGGATTCATCATTCCGAAATAAGTTAAAT
>URSZ01000052.1 GCA_900550635.1 uncultured Prevotella sp.
CGGAAGGCATGTATTTCATGCACAACGCTACGAGCATCTTGCGCACCGCAAGCGAGCTCTCGACGTGACGAATGCGACCCGCAACCATCGCGCTCGCAAAGCGCGTGGAAAAGAACGTCTCTTCGTAGCACGGCTCGACTTCACACGCCACGCTGCCCCACACGCGAGCGTCGCGCCGCCAGTCGGCCATGCTCATGCTGGTGCCGCTGTTGCGGTAAGTCTGCCAGTCGCCGGCGGTGGAATTCTCGGGCGTGCCGCTGTTGTAGAAGTAGTCGTCAAACACAAGCCCGTCCACGTCGTAGTTAGTTATAATTTCCTTGCATACGTTTACTATGTGCTCTTCCACTTCGGGAATGCCAGGATTTAGGATTTTGCCGCTCGAAGTTGAGAGTATCCAGCCTTTTTCCTTTACTTCCTGGTCCCACGGCGTGTTCCAGTCTACCGTAGCCGAGCCCGCCCAGCGGTACGGGTTCACCCAGGCGTGCAGCTCCAGCCCGCGCTTGTGGGCTTCCTCGACGGCAAATTCGAGCGGGTCCCAGCTTGCCCTTACGCCCCGCGAGCCTGTAAGGTATGACGACGTGGGCTCGACGGACGACCTGTAGAGGGCGTCGCTCATGGGGCGTACCTGGAAAAATATCACATTGAAACGGTGTTGTTTCATAGAGTCGAGTATCTGGCGCAGGCGCAGTTTCTGCGTGTTCACAATAAGTGTCGACGTGCCTTGCAGGGCCTCGCCCGTGGATTTCGTGGGCCAGTCAAGGCAATATACCGTTGACACCCATACGGCGCGGAACTCGCGCTTTATGGGCGTGGCCGCAAACAGCCCGGCCTCGCCGCAAAGCAATGCGGCAACGGTCAAGAACATTATTAATCGCGGGGTAAAATGTTTCATAAGCAAAAGAATTTGATTTTATACATGGTATTATTATTTCTCAAAGTTAAAAAATATGGTGCATATCCGTTTTTTTCACGAGACAAAAAAATAATAAATGCAACACTCATTAACATACGGGCTTTTTTGACAATGAAAATTTGCGGCGATTGTGAAGATTCCTTAATAAGAAAACGCAAAGGTGTGTCTGAATACAGACAATTATGGCGGGAGATTTTAAAAACTTGTTTACTGGGATTTACACCCTGTTAGGAGCAAATAAAAAATTAGTGGCTCGGATTTCAAAATCCGAGCCACTAATTTTAAAATCCAAGGCACATATTTTTTACCCCATGAAAACAGTGCTTTAACGCGGTGCGGAAAAAGGCCGCGGGCCGGAGGGCGCGTTTTGCTTTTATTTACCTTGTTAAAAAATCCTGCGCGGTAGTGGTCGCGTTTCAGAAGCGCGCGGTGAGCTGTAAGTCGAACGTGTTGTAGTGCGAGTCGGTTGGATTTGTGGCGTTGCGTGCCGCGCGGTCGTCGGTGAATGTATAGTTAAGCTGGAATATAAGGTTTTTTCCGAGGTAGTAATTGCCCGAAATCCCGTAGTCGGTGCGGAGCGAGTTCCAGGTCTTTGCGTGGCGGTAGCAGTCGTAGCGTGTGTATATTTTGAGGTTTTTCATAACGGGTATGCCAAGAGTGGCGTACCATGCGTCGGCGCGGTCGGGGGCTGTGGCGTCGTTGGCCACACCGCCCACGGAGCTCATGTATTCGCCGCGCACGGTCCAGCGGCTTTCGTATTTCAGCCCGGCTCCCCAGCGCACGCGCCTGACGCTCTTGAGGCTGTTGGGGTCGGAGCTGTCGAATTTTTCGTTGGTGTACTTGCCGTTCCAGCCGAAACCTCCGATGGCCAGGTCCTTCACAGGCGAGAACCACAGGCCGCCAATCAGGTCCTTATGATTGTCTTTGTCAGTGTGGTTTATGCCCTGCCCGTTGAATAGCCCCACCTGGTAGTGTATCCATTTGTGGCCGTCGGGAGCGGTGAGGAAATCGCCCTGCACCTGTGCGCCGAGGTCGCGCCCGGAACTTTTGTGCTCGCCGTTGCGGTCGCCTATCGAGGCGATTTTCATTGTGGCCTGCGAGTAGGAGCCTAACCCTACGTCGATGGGGCTGTATGGGTTTTCGAAACCGAACGAGCGCTTGAACTGGCCGAACTTGACGCGGAAGAAGTCGAATTTTTGCCATTCCACGAATGCGTCGACAATGCGCGGCCCTTTGTCTTCGCCCGGGGCACCGTTAACTTCGAGCTGGAACTTGTAGTAGAAGTCCTTGTAAACATTTCCGTCTACATACAGGCGCAGGAAACGCATGTCGAAGCCGCTGTTCGATTCTTGTTTGCTGCGGTCGCTTATCGAGTACTTTCCCATTATGTAGCCGCCGAATCTTACGGTGGGCTTCATATCCTTGATAAGTTTGGAACCGGCATTTTCGGTGTTTATGCTTAGGGTGTATCCTTCAGTCTCCGAGGGCTGTGATACGGTAGCCGTCCGGCCGTCTCCGGCCGTGGCGGTATTTGCGGCAAAGGCTATGGCCAATGCCGCCGTCAGTCTGTTTATGCTGTTCATTTTTTGCGGTTTTATCTGCCGGCGAAGTTACGCATTTATATCCGTATGGGCAACAAGTTTTAACATGTGTTGGAGACGGCGTTTTTTAACATAGGTAAAAGAATATGGAAACACCGGTGGGAAGCGGCCTGAAATATGTGCCTTGTATTTTGAAATATGTCAGACATATTTTGAATTATGTCGGACATATTTTTCAGCATGTCCCCGAAGGGTAAAAATCCTCCTGTAGCGGGGGAGGGAAAAGGCTGCATTTTTAACATTTTGGGAGCCTCCGATATAGACACCCGTGCGGCGGTATGTATTATGGGATAAAAACCACCCCGGCACACGTAATGTGTACCGGGGTGGTGCGTCTTGCCGTTACAAGTGTCCGGCTTTGCCCTTACGGTTCTTTTTTGCCGGTTGTTTTGTGTTAATCTTCCGGCTCGGGCATTTCGAGTTTTGATATTCCTCCGGTTATTTCGTCAAACAGCACGTGCGTTCCCATTTTCTTGTTGAACAGGTCTTCGCCCAGGTGCTCTATGTTACCGAACTGTCCCATAGGACAAGTGGCTTTCAGGTATGTGCCGTTATCGCCGAATACGTTTATTTCTACGTCCGAGGGAACGTTGTAGCGTATGTCGTTAGGTATTTTTTTCTTTTTCTTGGAGTCTTCGGCAACCGGTGCAGGTGCGGTTTGTTTGTTCTTTATGCTAATGTAAACCGGTGCTCCGGCAAGGTCGTCGTGAGCTACAGGGCCGAGCTTGGTGGAAAAGCGGAAAAGTATGTCCTTGTCCACATCGCCAGATGGGTCGTAGACGAACTCGAACGAGCGCGTTTCGACGGTTTCCGTGCCTTTGAACAGTTGCAGCAACGCACGTTCTTGCGTGTCAAGGCGTTCGTTCATTAGTTTCAACTGCTCCCCGTCTTTGGGCATGTAGTCGGCTTCTCCCTTTGCGAGCAATGTGCGCGACTCTCTTATGTCGTATATCTCGTTAGCCGTGAGTTCTGCCATTTTTGCCACGCTTCCTGCTGCAAGTATTTCCTGCCCCATGTAGTCGCGCGCGTTCAGTTTCGAAGATTTTACAACCGGCCCGGGCAGTGCAGGGCGTTTTTCGGGCGCAGGAGCGTCAGCGTTGATTGAAAGCAGTATGCCGCTGCTTGTAAGCCCTACCAGCGGGGCCGATGTTTTGGGATTAAGTTTTACGGTAAAGATTTTACTTGTGTCGGGCACTCCTACGGCATACATTTTTATATCGTCTATTTTCCATGTTACCGACGGCTCGCGCGGTACGTCGTTCAAGCGCAGATAACGTGCCGCATATTGGCGGAAATCTCCTGGCTGGTAAGTTGTGCTCGTAGCCGTTACGATAAAGTGCAGTTCCGTGCGCGGCAGGTAATAGGTAATGCCTTCGGGCGTTACTCCCGGTGCATACGGCGCTACCTCGGTTTGGGCGTGCATGTTCAGCGCAGCCGACGCAATTACCAGGGATATTAGAAAGGATTTATTCATGGTGTACTTTTTTATTGTTTCGTTGCTTTGTTGTTTTATTATATTACTCGTGTTGTGTGTGGGTTATTCCTGTCCTGCTGCTATTCTGCGTCGTATGCTGTACATCTCGCGGAAAGCAAACGGGAGGTTTTCTGTTATGTCGGACGCAGTAAGGCTTTCTTCGCAAAGTTTACCGGCCGCGATGTCGCCAGCCAGGCCGTGAAGGTATACTCCGAAACGGCAAGCCTGCTCCTGTTCGTACCCTTGTGCCAGAAGGGCAAGCAATATGCCTGTGAGCACGTCGCCGCTCCCGGGTGTGGCCATCCCGGAGTTCCCTGTTGTGTTTATAAAGGTGTGCCCTTCGGGCGTGCAAATAAAAGTATAATGCCCTTTCAGCACTATGTATAATTGGTAGTGCATGGCCATTTGCCTTGCATTGTTAAGAGCCGAGTATGAATCGGTTTTAGAGTCGGTGAGCCTTGAGAATTCTCCCGGGTGCGGGGTGAGAATCGATTTTGCCGGTATTTGTGCAACCCATCCTTTGTGGCGTGCGAGTATGTTTATTCCGTCGGCGTCAATTACCAAGGGAGAGGACACGTGGCGTATTTGTTCGATAAAGGCTATGTCGGTGTCGCGGAAACTTCCCAACCCCGGTCCTATGGCTACTGCCTGGTAAGGTTCGGAGCGTTCGGGTTGTGTGAAATAACTGTCGTTGCTGTCGGGCGAGAGCACGGCTTCAGGAACGGCCTGCTGGAGGATGTTGTTGTTGCAGCGCGGGCAGTGGACTGTTAGTTTGCCTATTCCGCTTTTTAGGCAGGCACGTGCGGCGAGCACCGAAGCTCCTGCCATGCCGTAACATCCTGCTACCAGAAGCGCGTGACCGAAAGTTCCCTTGTGGCCGAATTTGTTGCGCGGCTTTAATATTTTTGCGATGTCTGCCTCTTCGCTTGTTGAATATGCCGACGGCGTGTTGGCAATGTATTCTTTGCTGAGTTTTATGTCAATTTCCTGGATTTCTCCTGCGTAGGGAGCCATGTCGGCAAGGAAAAAGGCAAGTTTGTGAAAGCCTATTGTAAGTGTCAGCTGTGCTTTTACTATGTTGCTTTGGATGTTGAACGAGTTGTCCTCGCACATCAGGCCCGAAGGTACGTCTATCGAAACGACGTATGCTGGGCTTGCGTTGATGTATTTTACGAGCGAGGCGAATCCTCCGTTCAGCGGTTTGTTCAGCCCTGTCCCGAACAGGCCGTCTATTATTATGTCGTCGGACGTTAGTTTGGGCGGGTCGAACTGTTGGGTTATTTCGGTAAACCTCGAAGGCTTGATTTTCGTGAGCCGCGTTTTGTTTGTTTCGCAGTCGGGGCTTATTTTACTTCCTATATTGAAAAGGAATGTCTCTACATTCCTGCCGCGTTGTGTGAGCAGCCTGGCTACGGCAAGCGCGTCGCCCCCGTTGTTTCCCGGTCCGGCGAATACTATTATCCGTCGTTTTTTGTCGAAGCGTTGTCTTATGACATCGCATATGCCTACAGCCGCACGTTCCATAAGGTTTATGGATTCTATAGGCTCGTTGGCTATCGTGTACTTGTCGAGCTCTTTAAGCTGGCTGCCAGTGAATATCTTCATTGCTGCAAATATAGTGAAAGGCGAGCGCAGGGACAAATGAAAATGCAAGTTTTATGGGTTGTTGCATGTTTGTTGGCGCTTGCGCCCATTGCGGTTCGGCCGCAGCCGACCGAGCCGCAACCTGTATTCTTGAAATATAGTGAAAGTCTATGCGTGGCCGCAGTTTGTAATGTTCATATATGTTGTAAGGCGGGTATGCGGGTGTGTAAAAAGCGGTTTGTCCGACTCTGTTTTTGTTGTGTCGTTGCAGACATAAAATGACAGGAAAACAGCGGTTTTTTAGTCTGTTTTGCTAATTATTGATAACCAGCTTTTTATAAACAGGTCGGAGAAAATAAAAAATATGTCTGACATATTTCGAAATATGTCGGACATATTTTAAAATTCAAGGCACATATTTTTGCGGTGTTATTCCGGATATTCAAAAAAAGACGGATTTCTGGTTTAAAAACGTGACGCGTTTTTCAGTTAAATCATTTTGCTTTCGACACCGAGATACGGCCTGATTTGTTTACCACCAGTTTTACTTTCTTGAGCGCACGTTCGGGGTGGTCGAAAATAAGTGCGGGATTGTATGCACGGCCGTTTACGCGTATTTCGAAGTGCAGGTGTTCCGTTGTGGCGCGCCCGGTGCGGCCGGTGAGTGCGATTACTTGTCCTGCTTTTACCCAGTCGCCTACTTTTACAAGGTTCTTGCTGTTGTGTGAATAAAGCGTCTCGAGACCTGAGGCATGGCGTACAACAACAACGTTGCCGTACCCGCTGTAACGCTTTGAGAAGCGCACACGTCCGGCAAATGCCGCGCAAATGCTGTCGTTAGGCTTTGTCTTGAGGTCTACTCCGCTGTGGCGGCGCTTGCCACCGTAATTGCTTATAACTTTCGAGCCTGGAAGCGGATAGCACCAGTCGTTTTCGCCGTATTTTGCAAAGTTTATGGTTATGGTATTGCTCTTTTCGAAAAGTTCAGGCGTTTTTGCGCTTACAATGCTTTGTTCCTTGTCGGTAAACTCGCGTTCCATGTCGACCGGAGAGTTTTCGTCGATTTCGTTGTAGGCTTCCTCGTCTTCGATGTCGATGTCTACCAGCTTGCCGCGTTTGGTGAATTTGTACACATGTTTGTAAAGTTCGCGGCTGTTTGTTTTTATCAGCGTCTTGGGATTGATGTTGCAGCCGTTTACCATTATTTCGAACAGCAGTAACCCTTCGTTCCCGTTTTCGCCGACAACGGCTATTTCTTGCCCGGCGTTTACGTGTTCGCCAACTTTTACAAGGTTCTTTGAGTTTCCTCCGTAAACGGTTTCAAGCCCGTTGTTGTGGCGTATTACGATAACATTGCCGTGCGACGGCAGTGTGCGTGCAAGGCGCACTGTTCCTCCGAACATGGCCTTGACCTTGTCGCCTTTTGCGGCCGATATTTTAAGGCCGCGCGTAGAGGCGGACGCTTTTCCGCCTGCGAGCGGGAAGGAGTATTCCGATTCCTTGAGTGTGGTGAAATCAACGCTGAAGGACTTGGACTTTTCAAAAAGCCCGGGCGTATCTACGTTGATTTCTCTTTTTTCGGCAGGAGTGAAGCTGTCGGCCAGCAGCACTGCCGGAATTCCTGCGGTTACAATCAGCAACAGGGCTATTGCGTGTTTGGTTTTTATGAAAGTTTTCATGGTTGTCGTAAAATTATTCCTGAAACGATTCTTCCTGAGTTTATTCCTAACCTGCGGGCGGAAAAGTAGTCGCAACAGTTTGAGAATGTGCATATATTTGCCTTGTGGATATTTTCGTGCCTTATTCCCGGCGCTTCGAGTTGCATGGCGTTGGCCTTCCAAAGGTCTATGTGCCATTTCCCGTTTATGTGCGTTGCTATTTCGTGCATGTCGAACGCTTTGTTCTCGAATTGTTCGTACACTTCGGCGCCTACCTCAAATGCTTCCTGCGATATGGAAGGACCTATTATTGCTGAAATCTTGCTCGGGTCGGCTCCTAACTTGCCAGTCATGGTGGCAACGGTCTTTCCGGCTATGTTGTTAAGCGTTCCACGCCATCCGGCATGCACTGCAGCTGCTATCCTGTATTCGGAAGAGTAAAGCAGTATGGGCACACAGTCGGCAGTTGATACCGCAATGCAGATGTCTTGCTCTTTGGTGATGAGCGCGTCAATGCCTTCAAGCCGCTTTTTTCGTTGCCCGCAATCAAGCTGCATGAAGTCCTTGTCTATTATTAAGATTTCGGTTTTGTGAACCTGATGTGGCAGCACAAAACAATTTTCATTGATTGAAAGTTCCCTGCAAAGCGCCGTGAAATTGTTTTTTATAGCGTCTTGCTCGTCGCCGCAATAGGGATTTATGTTGAATTCCCCGTAATTTCCTTTGCTGTACCCGCCGTGGCGCGTGGAACTGAAAGATGTAACGCCAGGAGCTGTGTCGTAGTAAAGAAGTTTCGGCATTATCATTTATTCCGCGCTTTCTTCGTTTTCTGTAGGTTCGAATTCTTCGTCATCAAGTTCGTCGTATCGCGAAACTTCACGCTCGCGGTGCACGAGTTGTTCTGTTTGTATTGCTTCCAGCTTGTTGCTTTCGTTGTTCAACTCTTCCCAAAGCGTATCCTTGAGCTTGTCGAGCCCGTATTGCGCAACGGCGGAAATAAATACGGTAGGAATGTTGATTTTAATCTGGCTGGCAATGTCCATTACCATTTCCTCGTCTATTATGTCGCACTTTGTTATTGCGAGTACGCGGTGTTTGTCGAGCATTTGCGGGTTGAACTGTTCAAGCTCGTGAAGTAGAATTTCGTATTCCTTGTTAATGTCTTCGCTGTCGACGGGAATCATGAACAGCAGCAGCGAGTTGCGTTCGATGTGCCGGAGAAACCTGAGACCGAGGCCTTTTCCCTGATTCGCACCTTCTATAATTCCCGGTATGTCGGCCATGACGAACGATTGGCTGTCGCGGTAATTTACTATTCCAAGGTTTGGAACGAGTGTGGTGAACGGATAGTTTGCGATTTTGGGCTTTGCCGACGAGAGCGCGGACAACAGCGTGGATTTTCCCGCGTTGGGGAATCCTACAAGTCCTACATCGGCAAGCAGTTTCAGTTCCAGTATTATGTTTTGCTCTGTTGCCGGTTCGCCGGGCTGCGCATAGCGTGGTGTCTGGTTGGTGGCTGTACGGAATTGCCAGTTTCCCAAACCTCCGCGGCCGCCTTTCAACAGCAGGACTTCCTGTCCGTCGTATGTTACGTCGGTAAGAAATTTCCCGGTGTCGGCGTCGTATGCCACGGTGCCGCAAGGAACTTCACTGTACTTGTCTTCGCCGTCTTTTCCGTGCGAGCAGTCTTTCGAGCCGTTGCCTCCGTTGCCGGCAAATACGTGTCGTTGGTAGCGCAGGTGGAGCAGAGTCCACAAGTTTCGGTTGCCGCGCAGGTAAATGTTGCCTCCGCGCCCTCCGTCTCCTCCGTCGGGGCCGCCTTTGGGCAGGTATTTGGCCCGGTGAAGGTGCATTGCTCCTCGTCCGCCTTTGCCTGAGCGGCAGAATATTTTTACGTAGTCGATAAAGTTGCTCTCCGGCATGGTTGTGTGTATATTAAGTGGAAGCAGCCCGCGTTGTTTTAAGCGGGCTGTTCCTTGTGTGTTCTGTTGTTTTAAAGGCTGTCTATTACTTTACAGATGTCGGCAAAGATTGTTTCGAGTTCTCCAACACCTTTTACGTGGTGGTGTTTGCCGCGTGCCTCATACCATTCTATTAATGGTGCCGTTTGGTTTTTGTATACGTCAAGGCGTTTTTTTATGGTTTCTTCGTTGTCGTCGGCGCGTCCTGAAGTCTTTCCGCGCAGCAGCATACGGCTTATCAGCACGTCGTCGGGTACATCGAGCTCTATCATAGCCTTTACTTCCGAGCCGCGTTTGCTTAGCATTTCTTCAAGTGATTCGGCTTGTGCCACAGTGCGGGGGAATCCGTCGAATATAACTCCTTCGCAGGGGCACATGCTGTCGTATACCGAAGCCAGTATGTCGGTCATCAGGGCGTCGGGAAGTAGCTGCCCTTCGTCGATATAGCGTTTAGCGGTTTTTCCGAGTTCTGTTCCGTTCTTTATTTCACTACGCAGTACGTCGCCGGTTGATATGTGGCGAAAACCGTAGTGTTCAACGAGCTTGTCGCTTTGTGTGCCTTTGCCCGAGCCCGGCGCACCGAAAATTACGATATTTTTCATTTCTATATTAGTTTGTGTAGTTTGTTTTCTTGGTTGCTCATGCTAATCTGCGGCTATGTATATGTCCGGAAGGTTGCGTCCCAGCCCGTTGTAATCCAGCCCGTAGCCGACAATGAAATCGGTGGCTTTCATTTTGAACCCGCAGTACCTTATGTTTATGTCGGTTTCCAGCTTGGCCGGTTTTGATACGAGCGTTGCAATGTTTACCGATTTGGCTTCGTGGCCAGCAAGTATCTTTTTCATGGCTTGCATGGTGCGTCCTGTTTCGATGATGTCTTCTATTATTATGACATCGCGGCCTTTAACGTCCATGTTCAGCCCCAT
The DNA here is from genome assembly GCA_900550635.1 of uncultured Prevotella sp. GTDB lineage: Bacteria > Bacteroidota > Bacteroidia > Bacteroidales > Bacteroidaceae > UBA6398. Next base: position 10,118 of record URSZ01000052.1, read on the forward strand.
GATGTTTTTCACGGTTCCGGTGGAGGAAGTTCCTTCATAGGAGGCCAGGCGCACAAAGCAAACCTCGCAGTCTTTTGGTATGCAGCGCAGCAGGTCGGCCGCAAATACGAACGCACCGTTCAGCACGCACAAAAACACAGGCGTGCACCCCTCGGTGTCGCGTTCTATTTCGGCTGCCAGGCGCTTTACCTCGTGCCTTATCTCGTTGCGGCTTGTCATTAGAGTGAATACCTTGCCGCCCAACGTTATTTTGTCTTGCGCAATGTCTGCATTTTGCATGATGAATGCAAAGATAGCGAATAATTGCGGTAATTGTAAATATATTCAGCGTTTCTTGTGCAAAAGGTTGTTCATGCTCGGAGAGAGGGAGTCTGATTTTGTCGTCTTTCAAGGCATGCAGAATCGTCTTTTCGGAAAGGCGCAAAAAATATGTCTGAGATATTTTAAAATAGGTCAGACATATTTCGAAATATGTGCCTTGTATTTTTTCTTTGCTCCCAATGGGGGTGAAAAGCCCGTCACACCGATGTTTCCGAAACTGTTCCGAATTGTGCGGTATAAAGCACTCGTTTTGTTTAGGGAAAGGTTTGATGTTTATGCAAAAAAGCCGGCCGGTTTTGAATAAACATGCGCTGCCTTGCCTGGAGCTTCGATCTCCGGTTTCAGCAACCGCTCCCGTCCAGGTTGCACGAGGCTCCGGCATTTTCCTTGGGACGCGGGCGCAGCCCGGCTTTTTCGGGCCTTAGGGTCACTGTGCCGTCGTCGAGTACGAAACAGGGTATGCCTACGGCACCTACGCGTTTCATTACGTCGAATGCCGGATTGCTGTCGCGCAACTTTAGGAATTCTTTCAGGTTCCTGACGTGCTCGCCTATGTCGATTATCTCGTAGTTGCTGTTTCCTTCAACCTGCTTTTCTACATAGGTGCAGTCGGGGCAGGTGCTCATTCCATAAATCTTAATCATAGCTTTGCGGTTTTTACGTTTTGCTTAGTGCAAAGCTATGTAAAAGAACTGATATTTCATAGTTGCAAATTGTTTTTGCGTCAGGGTTTCCGTTGTCTCCAAAACGAGGAACTGCTATCGCGGCGGCCGGATGTGCTTACGCGCCGTTATATTACAAATGCGGCAGCGGGTAATTTCCGCTGCCGCATTTGCGTTGTTGTACAAACAGGTTTGCGTGTCTTTTGTGCCTGCTCACCGGCTGCGTTTGGATTTCTCTGCCCGGTGTTTGCGTATGTTGGCTTTTTTTATGGCCGAGGCTGAGCCGTGCGCTCCCGTGCGGTAGGCTTTCTTTTTGGCCTTGGTGCGCACTTTCCCGTCGTTGTCATCTTCCTGGCGGGCTTTGTGGAATACAAGTCCTTTGTGTATTACTTCTTCTATCTCTTTTTTGCTGGCCTTGCGCATTTGTCCTGTTTTTGCAAGTGTATTTTTTAATGATGGAAAAGCCTTACGCCTGTAAAGGCCATGGCAATACCGTATTTGTCGCAGGTTTCTATTACATGGTCGTCGCGGACGCTGCCTCCGGCCTGTGCAACATATTTCACTCCGCTTTTGCGGGCGCGTTCTATGTTGTCGCCAAACGGGAAGAATGCGTCACTGCCCAGGCATACGTCGGTGTTTTTTGCTATCCACTCGGCGCATTCCTCGCGTGTAAGCGGTTCGGGGCGTTGGGTGAAGAACATTTGCCATGCTCCGTCGCGCAGAACGTCGTCTGCCTCATCTCCGGTGTATAGGTCGATTGTGTTGTCGCGGTCTGCGCGGCGTATTCCTTCGACGAAAGGCAGGTTCATTACTTTTGGGCACTGGCGCAGCCACCATTTGTCGGCTTTGCTTCCTGCAAGGCGCGTGCAGTGTATGCGGCTCTGCTGCCCTGCTCCTATTCCTATTGCCTGCCCGTCCTTGACATAGCACACCGAATTGCTCTGCGTGTATTTCAGCGTTATGAGCGAGATTACGAGATCGCGCCTGGCCTCGGGAGTAAACGTCTTGTTTTTTGTGGGAACGTTTTCAAACAGGCTGTCATCAGCAAGGTTTATTTCGTTACGCCCCTGCTCGAATGTTACACCGAACACTTGCTTGCGCTCTATCGGTTCAGGCCGGTATTCAGGGTCAATCTTTATTACGTTGTATGTGCCGCGCCGTTTCTCGCGCAGTATTTCCAATGCTTCGGGTGTGTATCCCGGTGCGATTACGCCGTCGCTTACTTCGCGCTTTATAAGAGTGGCGGTAGCCTCGTCGCAAACGTCACTCAGGGCTATGAAATCGCCGTATGACGACATGCGGTCGGCACCGCGTGCCCGGGCGTAGGCACATGCCAGCGGGGTGAGAGGTATTTTTATGTCGTCAACGAAATAAACTTTGCTCAGCGTGCTGCTTAGCGGAAGGCCTATGGCTGCTCCGGCCGGGGAAACGTGTTTGAACGATGTTGCTGCGGGAAGCCCGGTGGCGGCTTTGAGTTCTTTTACGAGTTGCCAGCCGTTGAGCGCGTCGAGAAAGTTGATGTATCCCGGGCGGCCGTTAAGCACTTCTACCGGGAGCTCGCCGTTTTCCATGTATATGCGCGAAGGCTTTTGGTTTGGGTTGCAACCGTACTTTAACTGGAGTTCTTTCATAGTGGAATTGATTTATAATACGCTTTGAAGTGTTGCCGCGCGTGCAAGTGCGCATGACAGGCAGGCTGTGCGGCGGTTGCTTGCGGCGGCATTGTATGTGTGGACCAGGAGAGAATCGAACTCTCGTCCAAACGGGGAAAACCTATGCTTTCTACATGCTTAGCTTCGCTGGAGGTTTTCGTGTAACGGCCACGCAGGAAGCTGCCGTATACGGTCGTTGCCTTATTCCCGGCTAAAGTTTCGCCGACGCCGCGGGACTGTCGCCGGCTATTCCCGATTTACGTGCACCGCTTAACCCATGAGCCTCGGAACAACGGCTTCGGAGCGATGTCTCGTCCGGACACCTTGTGCCCGGATAAAGCTCGATTTACTATGCTTCGATCAAGCAGCGAGAGCGTATTTGTTTTCGCCAATTAAATTTTTGAAAGCTCAGATTATAGTGAGCGCTCACGACGCACTGCATGCTTACATACGCCTTCTGCCCGCTGTCAAATCCAGTCTGGCCCGGCTTGTTTTGTAATGCTTTGCAAAATTGCGATTTTTTTTTCATTCAAAAAAGAGGGCGTATTATAAATATGACTGTAATGCATTCGGTTGGGCACAAGTTTGGCGCGGATATGGGTCCTTTGCGGCAAGAGGTGCTTTGCCGGATAATGTAGGCGGGAGAAATTGCGTGTCGTCCCAGCAAAAGCCGTGCCAGGCATGCAGAGCGGATAGCAGGGTAAAAGGGCTCGAAAAAATAGGTCAGACATATTTTGAAATATGTCTGACCTATTTTAAAATATCTCTGAGATAATTTTTTTTAGGTGCCGGGGAATTTGGTGCGTTTTTTTTATTCCTCGATATATTCCATTATGCTTCCGCTGAGCTGGCGCAGCGAAATCTCGCATATCTTGGTGTCGTATTCGGCCACGAGTATTCGTTCTTCGGCGTCAAGCAGGCTGTTTTGCGCTTCTCTTATTTCAATTCCGGCCAAGTCGCCAAGCATGAAACGCTCGTTGGCAATGTAGTAGTTTTCTTTTGCGGTTACGAGGTTCTGTTTTTCGAGGGCGAGCAGTTTCAGGTTGTTCTCGTAAGCCTGCCACAGGTCGGCCAGGTCGGCTTTTAATGCGAGTTCCAGTTCCTGTTGTGCCAGTTCGGCATTGTCGATGTTTATTTGTGCGTTGGCCATTTCGCGTCGCCTGTTTCCGTCGAAGAGTTTCATTCCTATGGTTACACCAATGTTCCCGCCCCAGTTGTGCCTGCTGCGTGTGGTGCCGGAATTGTAGCGGTCGTATGTGTAGCCGTATTGGCCGTTGAGCCTTATGTATGGGAAGTCGCGGCTCTTAACGTTTCGCAGGTCTATTTCGGAGAGCTTCTTGTTGTGTGCGGCGTTGATGAGCGACGCGTTTGTGCGCAGCGTGGCCGCCCACAGGCTGTCGAACGAAAGCGACGATTCTACGTTAATCATTGTGTCGCGCACGCGGATTCGCATGTTCATCTCTTTTTCGGCCATAAGTTCGTTGAGACGTATTTGCGAGGACGCCAGGCTTTCGAGTTGCTTGAGGCTTTGTGCGCTGTCAGCATTAAAATCCACTTGTGCCTGCTGGAGGTCGAGGCGTGACTTGTCGCCGGTAATCCACCGTTCTTGTGCTATCCTGAGCCTTTCCTTGGATAGCGAAACGGCATATTGCAGGTTGCGGAGGCGTATACGTTGCTGGACGTAGTTGTAATACTCTGAAACGAGTTCCGCTATATAGTCTTCGATGGCCATACGTGTTTGTGTGGCGCTCTGGAGCTTAAGTTCCTGCAGCCTTTGGTAGTTGGTTTGGATTTTATATCCGTCAAAGATTGTCCATTCGGCGTTGATTCCTGCGTTGACATTGTGTCCCACGATGTTGCGTTCGCGTGTTACGTCGCTTGTGCCGCGTGTTCTTGTGTCGCGGCTGTCGAGCGTAGCGTCATAGCCTGCAACGGCTTCGACCGTGGGCAGGTATCCTGCGTTTGCCCGCGTGGCGTTGTTGACAGCTATTTGCTCGTCGTTTTTTACAATGCGTAACGAGTAATTGTTTTTCAGCCCTTTTTCAATGCAGGTTTTGAGTGAAAGTACTTGTACTTGGGCGTATGCAGGCAAGCTTACCGCTATGTAGCATAATAAAGTGATAATACCGCGCTTCATCATTCTTTTTTGTTTTTGTGCGTCATGTCGGTTGAAACGTATGTGTAAATAGCTGGTACGATAAACATAGTGAGGAACGTAGAGATAATCATTCCTCCAACAACGGCCGTACCCATCGCAATTCGCCCGTTGGCACCTTCGCCGCTTGCGAATACCAGCGGCAGAAGGCCGAGGATTGTGGCTGCACTCGTCATGAGGATAGGACGAAGGCGTTGGGCTGCCGCATGGCGTATGGCTGTCATCTTGTCTTCGCCTTGCGTCTGGCGGTGGTTCGCGAATTCAACGATAAGAATACCGTTCTTTGCTACAAGTCCGATGAGCATTATTATTCCGATTTGGCTGAAAATGTTCATGGTTTGCCCGCTGGCGAGCATGAATATCAGTGCACCGCAAATAGCCAGCGGTACAGTGAGCATTATGACAAACGGGTCTTTGAAACTTTCGAACTGTGCCGCAAGTATGAGGTAAATTAGCAACAATGCCAATGAGAATGCGAATATCAAGCTCGAGGAACTTTCCCTGAATTCTTTGGAGTCTCCGGCAAGCGCCGTGCGGAAAGTTTCGTCGAGTGTGCTTTCGGCAATCCTGTCCATTTCGTCGAGTCCGTCGCCTATGGTCTTACCTTCTGCCAGTCCGGCCGAAATAGTTGCCGAAACGAAGCGGTTGTATCTGTAAAGTTTGGGTGGTGCAATGCTTTCTACCAGGTCGACAAGGTTTTCCATTTGCACCATGTCGCCGTTGCCGTTGCGCACGTAAATCGCTTTTAGGTTGTTCGGGTCGTTACGTTGCTGCCGGTTAATCTCCCCGACAATCTCGTACTGCTTGCCGTTAAGATAAAGGTATCCCATACGTTGTCCGCTCAGACCGTATTGGAGTGTCTGGGCTATGTTACGGGTACTG
>URSZ01000053.1 GCA_900550635.1 uncultured Prevotella sp.
AAGGCTCCTTGCCTTCCTCGATTAACTCTTCGTTGAGTATGTCGAGCATTTCAAGAAACGAGGTGTCCGTAGGGATGTCCTTCATTTCACGGGTTTCGAAGTGACCCTGCTCCTTAGGACCGTTCTGTTTCCAATATTTCAGTGTGAAACTTATTGTATTAGCCATTGTTGTATCTTCTTTAATTGTTACGGTTGTTAGCTCTTGTAGTTACGGGTCTTTACTTCTATTGCCTCGTACTTGAGAGGTTCTTTGTACATAACGGGCGCTTTTTCGTCAGAACCCTGGTATTCCCAGCATGAAACGTAGAAACAGTTCTGGTCGTCGCGCTTAGCCTCTCCGTCTTCGGTCTGGTACTCCTCGCGGAAGTGCCCGCCGCAGCTTTCGTTGCGGTTGAGTGCGTCGTAAGCTATGAGCTGCCCCATGGTGATGAAGTCGTTCAGACGTATAGCCTTGTCGAGCTCGATGTTGATTCCGTCCTTCGAGCCGGGAACGCGCAGGTTGGTCTCGAATTCCTTGCGTATTTCGGCAATCTTGGTTAGCGCCGTCTCAAGTCCTTCCTTGGTGCGCGCCATGCCAACATATTCCCACATCACGTGGCCGAGTTTCTTGTGAATAGAGTCAACCGATTCCGTACCCTTGATGTTCATCAGGTGGTCAATCTTGTCCTGTACGGCTTTCTCGGCGTCTGCAAATTCTTTGCTGTCGGTGCTGAAACGCGGAACGGTAATCTGGTCGGCAAGGTAATTCTGAATCGTGTACGGAAGCACGAAATATCCGTCGGCCAGTCCCTGCATGAGCGCGGAAGCACCCAAGCGGTTAGCTCCGTGGTCGGAGAAGTTGCACTCGCCGATAGCGAACAGTCCGGGTATGTTGGTCTGCAACTCGTAGTCTACCCACAGGCCGCCCATGGTGTAGTGGATGGCCGGGTAAATCATCATCGGGTTCTCGTAGGGGTTCTCGTCGGTAATTTCCTCGTACATGTCGAAAAGGTTACCGTAACGTTGTGCAACAACATCCTTGCCCAGGCGGTTGATAGCCTCGGAGAAGTCGAGGAATACGGCCAGGCCGGTGTTGTTCACGCCGAAGCCTTTGTCGCAACGCTCCTTGGCTGCACGCGAAGCCACGTCGCGCGGCACAAGGTTGCCGAACGCTGGATAGCGGCGCTCGAGGTAATAGTCGCGGTCTTCTTCGGGAATGTCTTTTCCTTTGATTTCGCCTTTCTGCAGTTTCTTGGCGTCTTCAAGTTTCTTGGGAACCCAAATACGTCCGTCATTACGCAGCGACTCCGACATAAGCGTGAGCTTTGATTGCTTGTCGCCGTGAACGGGAATGCAGGTGGGGTGAATCTGTACGAAAGCGGGGTTTGCAAAATAGGCTCCCTTGCGGTAAGCTGCTATTGCAGCCGAGCAGTTGCAGCCCATTGCGTTCGTTGAAAGGAAATATGTGTTGCCGTAACCGCCGGTAGCGAGCACAACTGCGTGAGCGGCGAAACGCTCGAGCTTGCCGGTTACGATGTTTTTCGCGATAATGCCGCGTGCACGGCCGTCGACCATCACGATGTCCTGCATTTCATAGCGGGTATAGAGCTCCACGGTTTTTTCATGCACCTGGCGCATGAGTGCCGAGTAAGCTCCGAGCAGGAGCTGCTGTCCGGTCTGTCCTTTTGCGTAGAATGTACGGCTTACCTGCACGCCGCCGAACGAACGGTTGGCCAGGAGGCCGCCGTATTCGCGTGCAAAGGGAACGCCCTGGGCAACGCACTGGTCTATTATGTTTGCGCTAACCTCGGCAAGGCGGTAAACGTTAGCCTCGCGTGCGCGGTAGTCGCCGCCTTTTACAGTGTCGTAGAACAGGCGGTAAATAGAGTCGCCGTCGTTCTGATAATTCTTTGCAGCGTTGATACCGCCTTGTGCGGCTATCGAGTGAGCGCGGCGTGGTGAGTCCTGAATGCAGAAGTTAAGCACGTGGAAACCCATTTCGCCGAGCGAAGCGGCAGCCGAAGCTCCGGCCAGGCCGGTGCCGACTACTATGATGTCGAGCTTGCGTTTGTTGGCAGGGTTTACAAGACGCTGGTGAGCCTTGAAGTTAGTCCATTTCTGCGAAATAGGCCCTTCGGGAATTTTTGAATTTATTGTTGTCATGTTGTTCTGTCTTATTTTGGAAGGAGGAACTTATGTATTCCGTCTCTTGTTTATTTTACTTTATTAAGCCGCAGTTGTTCAGCAAGCCCCTCCGCAGAGTGCGAACCTCAGGACTACTGCCATGAACGCGAGGATAACGATTGTTACGAAAACGTTGCCTATCACTTTCCAGCGGTTGAACCAGATTTTGCCGTTCCAGCCGAGTGTCTGCATTGCGCTCCAGAATCCGTGGGTGAGGTGGAACCAAAGAGCCACGAGCCAGATAATGTAGATTACCGCATACACCGGGCAGCCGAACGTGTAAACCATGAACTCATAGCCGTCGGTCGGGTCGATTCCGCAGGCGTTTTCTGTGCCGAGCAGCTCGGTGAGCATCATGTTAGCCCAGAAGTTGTAAAGGTGCAGCACAAGGCCGAGAACCACGATAAGGCCGAGAACGAACATGTTTTGCGAAGCCCACTCCACCTTGTCGGGACGTGCGGTTACTGCATACCTGTCTGTTCCGCGTGCCTTGCGGTTTTGCAGTGTGAGGATGAACGCGTAAACGAAATGCACGCACACAAGGAAAGCCAAAGCCAGTGTGCCGGCAACGGCATACCAGTTTGCGCCTAAGAATTCGCATACGGCATTGTATGCGTCGCCCGAAAAGAGCGCCACAACGTTCATCGACGCATGGAAAGTAAGGAAGAGAATCAAGGCTATGCCGGAAACCGACATCACTACTTTTCTTCCAACTGATGAATCATATAACCACATAATAGAAGATTGTTGGATTTAATTATTTGATTTTGTTAATTGTATTGCATAAGGTACATTCGACTGCAAATTTAATTAATTTCACGTTTATACCGAAAGATACTTGCGCAAAAAAGGGAGTTTTCGGGGTATAATTGTTAAAAAACGCTTTTTTTGCTGTTGCCTGCGTGCCCGGAAGTGTTAAAACGGCCGTCCGTATGCAGTGTGCGGGGCAAGGGGTGCGGCTTTTTTTTGGTGTGCGGCCCGCAGCTCATGCCTGGCGTGCCGCCGCTCAGTCGAGCTTCCACAGGCCGTCGGTGCACGACACGTGGTGTTCGCGTATGCCTTTCTCGTCCATCCAGCGGCGTGTGTCGAACGTTTTGAGGTGTGCGGTGTTTATGCCTTTGCCCGCGTCGTTGTTCCAAACCCACAGGGGTGTTGGCCACAGGCATGCGCGGAACTGTACGGTGCGGTAGAAATTCTCGTCGCAGCCTTGCTGCCCGTGGTGTGCCATCTGCATGTAGTCGCAGTCGAGTTCCTTGCGGTATGGGCCGTTGAGTGCCTTGTTGCCGCACTCCACGCCCGCGTCGGCCAGGAATACGACCGATTTGCGCCTGTCGCTGGCACGTATTATCATGGATGAGTTGTTGTAAGGATTGGTGCGGAATTCCTCGTTCGTTACTCCGAGTATCTTTAGGTCCAGCCCGTCGATGTGCATTTCCTTTCCGGCCTCGCGCAGGTCGGTTACGGGGAACACTCCCTTGTCGAGGAGGGCGTAGAACTCGCGTGCGTCTTTGCTGCTGCCGGGTTCGGCGTCGATGAGGCTTTCTGAGAAGCGCGAATGGTAAATGCGCTTCACCCTGACATCGCCTGGGGTTTTGAGTATCTCGCGCAGCGCACCCATGTGGTCGGCATGGGGATGTGATATGAACCATGCTTCCACTTCGTTGCCGAGTGCGGCCAGGAAACCGCGCAGGTAGGATGTCTCTTCGGCCACGCCGCCGTCCATCACCACTACCCTGCCCTTGTCGGTGAGCAGTACGTAGGAATTTCCTATGGTGTTGACCTGCGAGGCGAGCTGCCAAAGGGTGAAGCCCGCTTTGGCTTCAGTGTCGCGGACGGAAGCGCGTGAAACACCTCCCGGAACGAGCAATGAAAGGCCGGCCATCCCGGCTGTCTGCAAAAATCTGCGACGTTTCATCGGTAGTATGTTTAAGGTTGAATATTCATCAACGCAAATTTAAAAAATATTCATTTAAAAAGGGCCGTTCTGAAGTCCTTATAATTCAAGTTTTCGGGGACTCAAAAAATATGTCCGACATATTTCGAAATACATCGGACATATTTTAAAATTCCTCGGACATATTTTTTCTTTGCTCCGGGGCGTGTTTTTTAATGCCAAACAGCGGATGAATAAACGGGCGGCAAAATGAATACACATGGAATGCGGATTGGAATTCCAACCACTCTCCCGCCCCGTTGTTTTATCGTGCTGCCGTAACGTGCCGGAAGTTATTTGCTCCAGCCCACCGACTGGAGGAACCAGCGGGTGTTGTCCTCGTTCAGCCCCTGGCGTTTGAGCACTTCGGGCAGCTCGCGGTAGCTTTTCCAGAACCCGGCCACTGCCTGCGGCAGATTAGCAGGCGCGTAGGTAACGGCTTCGGCAAGGCTGCCCAGGCGGCCGAACTCTTCCTTGAAGCAAATGCCCGCGTCGCGGTACTTGAGGGCTTCCATGGAGCGTGCCACTCGCCTTGAAGCCCCGAGCAGACCGTTCATGTCGGCCCCGGCTCCTGCGGGACAGGTTATCTCGATTACTTTCTCGCTGCCGCATGACTTTTCGGGCACATCGAACACGAGGGCGAACTCCTTGCCGATGTATTCATACTTGACCGGGCTGCCGTTTACCGTTACCGACTGCGGGGCTTGCGACGAGAGCACCTTTACCTTGAACCTCCTGTTGCCCGGCATGCCGGCATATGAGCCTTTGCGCGCGCCGATTGTTATCTTGAGTTTCGAGGAGTCGCGCACGCAAGTGAGTTGTGTGCGGGCGTACTCGGTGGCGTATTTCTTGTCGTCGCCGTTGTCTTCGTAAAGGCTGAACTGCGATGTTCCGGCCGGGCCTGGGAATACGGTTACAACGATGTCCTCGTCGTTGCCGCTGAGGTTCATCACCTTGTCGGTGTACATGGGCAAGACGGAGCCTGCCTTGACGTATATGGGGTATTCGTCGATTGCAAAGCTCCTTTCCACCGTGCGCCCGCCGTCGAGCAACGTTCCTGTGGGAAGTTCATACCATTGTCCTTCGGGCAGCCATACGTTTACCTTGGCGTAGCCGTCCTTGGCAGGCGCTGTTACGGGCGCAACGAGCATGTTGTCACCGAACATGTATTCGTTCCTGAAGTCGTAAGCCTCCTTGGCTTCGGGATAGTCGTAATACATGGGTCGGCAGAGCGATACCCCGCTTTCGTAAGCCTCGCGCGCCATGGTGTAGATGTAGGGTGCCATTTCGTAGCGCTGGCGTATGGTCTGGCGTATCACATCGAGGTATTCCTTGCTGAAAACCCACGGCTCCTTGTTCATACCGGCGTTTTTCTGCGAGTGCGTGCGCATTATCGGTGTGAACGCGCCGAACTGCATCCAACGGGCATACATCTCGGGATCTATCTTGTCGCCTATGTGGCCGCCTATGTCGTGGCCCCAATAGCCGTAGAGCACGTTCGAAGCCGTGGAATTGAAGTAAGGCTGATAGTCGAGAGTCTTCCACGTGGCGGTGGCGTCGCCCGAAAAACCTATCTGGTAACGGTGGTTGCCCAGGCCGCCCCAACGGTGGTAGATAAGCGGGCGCGTGTCGCGGTTGTTGGCCATGCGGCTGAAGAAGGCGTAGTTAATCCACCATGTGTTGCTCAGGCCTTTCAGCTTGGAGTCGAACAAATCCTGCTGCCAATCGAGCCACCAGAACGACACGCCTTCCTTTTCCATGGGCTCGAGCACGTCCTTGAACATGTTGGCCATGAATTTCTTGTCGGAGTTCACCCACTTCACCGTTTCCTTGCCCTGCGGGTCCATGCCCATGTCCTTTGCCAAAGCCGGGTATGCTTCTTCGTAGGAAGCAATGCCGTCGGCCGGGTGAAGGTTTAGCGTTACCTTAAGGCCGTTTTGGTTAAGGTATTTGAGGAATCCGGCCGGGTCGGGAAAGAGGTCGCGGTTCCACGTCCAGCCTGTCCATCCTCCTTTGCCGGGCTCGGTATAATGCCAGTCCATGTCGACAACCATTACGTCGAGCGGTATCTGATAGGTCTTGAAGTTGTCAACGAGCTCGCGGAACTCCTTGTCGGAGTACAGCCAGTAGCGCGACCACCAGTAGCCGAACGTGTAGCGCGGCGGGAGGGGTATCTTGCCGGCAAAGAGGGTGTAATCCTTCAAGGCTTTCTTGTAATCATGGCCGTAAGCCATGAAATACCAGTCCTGGCCGCCGTTCTGCGGGCGTTCCTTCACCCATTCCCAGTCCTTGTCGCCGTCGAACAGGAAGCCTTTGGAGTCGTCAATGAAAGTCCAGCCGTCGGTGGCCAAGAGTCCGTCTTCGAGCGGCAGCTTTTCGCCGGGTTTGGTTTCTTTCACATATCCCTGCGTCTGTGTGTCGCCATCCATGCCGTCGAGCGTGCGGAACGTTCCCTTGAGGTTGCCGGTTTGTTTCTGACCCGGTACCCACGAGAACTGGAACGCTCCTTTCGGCGCGGTAATCTTGAGGTTGTCGGCCGTGAACGCACCGCTGCCCTTGCGGTAGCGCACTTTCATTTTCGAGGTGCTTATCTCGAGCCACTTGCCTCCTTTCTTCAACTTGTATTCAACGGCAGGATATTCGCGGCATACGGCTATGAACGACTTGTCGTCGATGAATTTGCCGTCGGGGGCATATTCCATTCTTACCACCCCGTCGGAAATAAGAGTGAAACGCACGTTGGCGTCGCTGTAAACGACATTGGACTTAACGTCCTGCGCCTGCGCGGCTGTGAACAGGCCTTGCAGGAAACAGAGAAACAATACGAGTTTCGTTTTCATTGTTTTTATATTTAAGTCATTTAAACTAATCTGTCCCATAAAACAATTATCCTCCAGCCCGTAACCGCTGGAGGATAAGTATATGTCTATTGTTCGGCGGCAAACAAAGGATCCCATGGCGGCAAAAGCGTAGGCTTCTGCTCGAGGAGTTTTAAAGTTTCGGGCGAAACGAAACGTTTCTCTGCCACGAGGCGGAACGTGTAGTCGTCAAACCATTTGTCGGTCATCACGAGGTAGCCGCCCTGCCCCGACGAAGCTCCCCACGAGTTCTCCACTTTCCACTTCACTGGCTTGCCGTCTCTGTCGAGGTCAACAGCCATGAGTGTCATGGCGTGCGACGACATGGAAGCGAACGTGCGTATGCGCTGTTCCTTTGTCATGTTGAAATCAACGCCGAGGAAAAGCGAGTAATCGTAGTTGTTTTCGTCCAACAGGCCTGTTTTGCTATCGAGGAACTTGCCCACGTCGCAGGAGTAGTACATCATAACGCTGTCCTTGATTGAGCGTATGGCTATTTGCTTTATGCTGTCCATTGGAAGGTTGATGTACGTCCAGTTCTCGCCGTCGTAGGCGTGGCGGTCCATGTCGATTTCGTAAGTCTTGTAATACGGGCGCGTAGGGTCGTTCATGAGCATTACATAACTGTTCTTCAAGTCCTGTCCCACGTATTCCTTGTAAAAACCGAGCGGCGTGTAAGTGCGCGTGTCAACCTTCTTGCCTGCGCTGTCGGTGCGCGTCCACTCGAACTGCGTTGGCGGTTCGCCGAGGAACATGGTAAGCATGTGGTAAACCGTACCGAGCATTTCCGTCTTGCGTTTCTGTATGTCGGTTTTCTTGGTTTTGTTAGCCACAGCTTCACGTAATTCCAAACCAAACTGACGCAGTTTGTAGGAAACCAGTTTTGCCATGCTGTTTGTATAGTTCGAAGCCGTAGTTTCGGGCATAACCTCGGCGGGAACAAGGCCATATTTCGTTACAATGTCGGAAATACCTGTGAACTGTCCGCCGTCTGAAATGGGATTCTTGAAAAGCCACTCCACATATTTGTCGTCGAAAGGCTTGTCGGCGCTGTCGATTACCGATTGCAGGAAAAGGTTAGACTTTTCGAGCTGGTCATAGAAAAAGCAATAGTTCTGCGAGAACTGGAATGCTCCAAGGTTGTACTTTGCTATCATTTGCGCGCGCAGAACATTCAATCCAGAGAAAAGCCAGCAGCGCCCGGAGCTCATTTGGTCGGTTATTCCTTTCGAAGACACGCTGTGCGAGAAATTCTTGTCGTCCGCCAAAGGATTGTGCAGGTTCTTGGCCAGCTGGTCGATATTGTTGTTTGAAAATACCTTGCGCAAAGCCTTGTCAGCCTGCGTTCCGGTTTGCGCCTTCCTGAATCCTTCGAGCATTTCGGGCGTTATTCCCCCGCCATTGTCCTGGGCGCAGGCGTTTATTACTATCACCGTCAATGCCGCGAGCAGGATGATGAGTTTCTTGACTGTGATGTTTCTTTTTCCGAATGTCATGATATTTTTTTATTGTTTAGATAAGGTTATTTTCAGTTCACAGTGTTCTCATTATTCTTTTATGTATTCGCTCCAGTCTATGAGGCGCATGTCGCCCTTGCGCATGTAAGTGTCGTGCAATGCGAAAGCTGCCGAGAGGCAGTGGTGCGTATGCCCGCCGTAAGCCGAAGCAATTCTCATGTACTCCTCAAGAATCGGGCGGTAGTCGGGATGTGCCACCTTAATAAGTTCCTTTGCCTTGTCGAGCGTACACTTGCCGCGCAGGTCGGCTACGCCATATTCGGTTACAACGGCGCAAACAAAGTGGCTCGTGTGATCAACGTGCGAGCAGAACGGCACAACAGAACTTATCTTTCCATCCTTGGCCGTAGAGCCGCAAGTGAATATGCTTATGTAAGCCGAATTGGTAAAGTCGGCCGAACCGCCTATGCCGTTCATCATCTTGGTGCCGCAAACCTTTGTGGAGTTCACGTCGCCATAGATGTCTACTTCGAGCGCCGTGTTCATCGAGCACACGCCAATGCGCGAAATCACCTCGGGCGAGTTTGATATTTCCGACGGACGCAGCACAAGGCGTTCCTTGAACAGGTCGATGTTTGAATACATGTTCTCGAGTTCCTTTCCCGTAACCGTAAGCGAACAGGTGGAAGCCATTTTAATCCTACCTTCGAGCATGAGGTCGAGGCAGGCGTTCTGCAACACCTCGGTGTAAATGCTGAAATCGGGAATGTCCTTGTTGCTGCCGAGCGCCTGGAGTACGGCATTGGCTCCCGAACCTACACCGCTCTGAAGGTTAAGGAAAGTCTTCGGTATGTATCCCTTCTTCATGTTCCAGAGCAGGAAGTCGGCCACGTTGTTGCCTATCTTGTCGGTAGTCTCGCACGATTCCTTGAAAGCCCTTGCTTCGTCGGGAAGGTTTACTTCAACCACACCCACAATCCTGCTCTTTTCAACCTCCACGTATGGAACGCCAATGCGGTCGTTCACGTTCATTATATTAATAGGTTTGCGGAAAGGCACGTCGGGAATCTCGTAAATGTCGTGCATGCCTATCAGCTTGTCGGAATGGTAACGGTTAAGCTCGAGGAATATTCCGCGCGTTGCCACACGTGCTATCGTAGGTATGATACCAACTCCCACGGTAGGATAAAAGCGCACTTTTTCTCCGTGTTCCTCTATGGCGCACACTTCTATAATAGCCCAGTCCACCTCGCCGTAATGTCCCTGGCGAATCTTGTTGGCCATACACGAGAGGTTGAGGTCGGTGTATTTTATTTCGTTTCGGTTAACGCATTTTCTGAAAGAAGAATTAGTAGTATACGGCGCGCGGAAATTGAGTGCCTTTTCTTCGGCCAGTATTCCGTCGGCGCTCTGCCCTGTCGAGGCGCCGGTATAAAGGTTTATTTTGAACGGACGCCCTGCTTCGTGTTCGCGATGGGCCTTGGCGGCAATTTCGGGAGTAATGGCCTTGGGAACACCCGACGGTGTGAAACCTCCCAATCCTATAGTCTGTCCGTTTTCTACGTATGCTGCTGCCTCGGCGGCAGTAATTCTTCTTAATGCCATCTATTATTTTTTAATTTTACATGTTTTGCTTGCAAAATTACGCAAAAAAGCACTAATATTAAACGAAGTAGCTT
This sequence comes from uncultured Prevotella sp., assembly GCA_900550635.1. GTDB lineage: Bacteria > Bacteroidota > Bacteroidia > Bacteroidales > Bacteroidaceae > UBA6398. The sequence goes on from URSZ01000053.1 coordinate 10,091, forward strand.
TCAAAAATCTTTTTTATGGCTCTTAAACCTGCTTTTATGCCTGTTTTTGGCTTTAAGGACATGACCACGAAAGGCATGAACAATAAGAATCATACATTTTATATTTTTCTTAAGAAGAATACTTCTGTTGCTGATGATAGATATGTTGAAACTGTTGAAATCTTTCTGTTAAAAAATTTTGCTGTTTCGTTTTCCACGTTTGCGGCCTTGTTGTCCTCATGTTATCAACAGGCTTTAAAAACCACAACTCGCTGTTTTTCTTTTGATGTGCGGTAATTTTATGCAGGTTTTCCACAGTATGTGCAAAACGTGTGTGTTTAAAATTTTTTTGTGCTCCAGGCTGTGAAAAACAGTTGAAAAACCAATGATAATTGCTGGAGAATTTCCCTCTTTTCCACTTTTTGCGGTTTTTCGGTTTTGCTTTGCATGCCTTTTGAGTGCTTTCTGTGGATTGTTTTAATACTTATCAAAGGGTTTTGCACAGCTTTTCAACAGGGTTTTGAACATATTTGCCTAATTTTGCTTCCTGTTATGAGAAAGCTGAAAGTAACCGAGTTGAACCGCCTTGACGTGGAGCAGTTCAAGGCTTCGGTAAAGACGCCTCTGGCCGTTGTGCTCGACGATGTGCGCAGTATGCACAACGTAGGTTCCGTTTTCCGCACGGCCGACGCTTTCCGCGCCGAGCTTGTATGTTTGTGCGGTATCACGTCGTGTCCTCCGCATGCCGAGATACACAAAACGGCCCTCGGGGCTGAGGATTCCGTGGAATGGAAGCATTACGGTTCGGCCATGGAGGCGGTGCAGGAGTTGCATGCTGCCGGATTTGAGGTTTATGCCTTGGAACAGGTGGAGGGAAGCGTTTCGCTGAACGACTTTGTGCCCGAAAACGGTAAGAAATACGCCATAGTGCTCGGCAACGAGGTAAAAGGCGTGGCCCAGGAAGTGGTAGACGCATGCGACGGGGCTTTGGAGATACCACAGTTCGGCACGAAACACTCCCTTAACGTCTCAGTGTCGGGAGGGATAGCGATATGGCATTTCGCAAAATCGTTGCTCGGGTTGTAAGGCGCGTTGTCCCGCAAGTTAGTTTGCTTGTATAAAAATATTGTTCCGGACGCGGAACCGGCGCGTCCTTTTTTGTCCGCATAATATAAGACAGTTTTCACCCCGTCCGGAAAGGGGCAAAAAATATGTCTGACATATTTTGAAATAGGTCAGACATATTTTAAAATACAAGGCACATATTTTTTATTTGCTGCGGGAGGGGTGTAAAAGGCTGGTCCACAGTTTTCACTTTCCAGCTCCCGAAACAGACAGTTTCCTTGCCTTTTTACGTACTCTGAAAGATTGTCCGTGCGGCTTCCTTGGCGGGGTTATTTCTGGTCGTAAGCGTGCTTTGGATAATCTATCGTGTAGTGCAGCCCGCGACTCTCCTTGCGTTCTATTGCCTGGCGAGTTATGAGGTAGCCCACGTTAATCATGTTGCGCAGCTCGCAGATGTCGCGTGTGGCCTTTACGCGCTTGAACAGTTCTTCGGTCTCTTCGTAGAGTATGTCCAGGCGTGTCCAGGCGCGCTTCAGTCGCAGGTCGGAACGCACTATGCCCACGTAGTTCGACATGGTCTGCCCCACTTCCTTCACGTCCTGCGCCACGAGCACCTTTTCCTCGTTCGTCATCGTACCCTCGTCGTTCCATTCGGGTATGTTGTTATTGAAGTCATACTTGTCGATGTTTGCCAGGCTGTGGTCGGCCGCCGCTTTGGCGTACACCACGGCCTCGATGAGCGAGTTGCTGGCTAAGCGGTTGCCGCCGTGCAGCCCCGTGCAGGAGCATTCGCCAACGGCGTAGAGCCTGTTTATCGACGAGCAGGCGTTGAGGTCCACCTTTATGCCACCGCACAGGTAGTGCGCGCACGGCACAACGGGAATATAGTCCTTCGTTATGTCGATACCTATCGAAAGGCATTTTTTGTAAATGTTCGGGAAGTGATGTTTCGTTTCCTCGGGGTCTTTGTGCGTCACGTCCAAGCATACGTGGTCGAGGCCGTGTATCTTCATCTCCTTGTCTATGGCGCGCGCCACGATGTCGCGCGGGGCGAGCGACAGACGCTTGTCGTACTTTTGCATGAACTGCTCGCCGTTGGGCAGGCGCAACACGCCGCCGTAGCCGCGCATGGCTTCGGTGATGAGATAAGCCGGATGAGTCTCGCCGTGGTGGAACAGTGCCGTTGGGTGGAACTGTATGAACTCCATGCCCTGCACGGTGGCCTTGGCGCGGTAAGCCATGGCTATTCCGTCGCCCGTGGCGATGTTGGGGTTGGTCGTTGCGGAGTACACCGCCCCTACCCCGCCTGTTGCCAGCAGCGTTACGCGCGACAGGAAGGTGTCGATTTTCCCCGTGTCGGGGTCGAGAATGTATGCCCCGTAGCATTCAATGTCGGGAGTGCGTCGCGTAACCTCTATGCCCAGGTGGTGCTGCGTGATGATTTCTACGGCAAAGTGGTTTTCGAGTATTGTGATGTTTGGCGTGTGGCGCACGGTTTCGATAAGTCCTCTTTGTATCTCGAAGCCGGTGTCGTCGGCGTGGTGAAGTATGCGGAACTCCGAGTGGCCTCCCTCGCGGTGAAGGTCGAACGTGCCGTCTTCCTTCTTGTCGAAGTGCACGCCGTTGTCGACGAGGAACTTGATTCCCGCCGGGGCTTCGCGCACAACCTTTTCCACGGCTGCGGGGTCGCTTATGTAGTCGCCCGCAATCATGGTGTCCTTTATGTGCTTTTCAAAGTTGTCTACCTCCAGGTTCGTAACCGAGGCCACGCCTCCTTGCGCCTTGGCCGTGTTTGCTTCTTCGAGTGTGGTTTTGCATACGAGCGCCACCTTGCCTTTGTTGGCGCGTGCAACGTGCAGGGCGTAACACATTCCTGCTACTCCCGAACCGATGATGAGAAAATCGAATTTGCGGATCATTGTATTTTGTTTTTACACCGCAAAACTAACAAAAAAGACTGTTCGTTTAATAGTTACGAGCAAAATAATAATTTTTTGTTACCTTTGAATCCGAAATGTCAATGCGTAAATTACTTTTCGGAGTCTTTTTGTGTGTGCTTTCGTTGTTTTCAAAAGCACAGGACACTGTTTCCATACCGGTTGTCCCCGACACGGTTTCGCTCGCTTCGGGAGTTTCGTATGTTTACTCCTCGCTGTTCGACGGCACGTCGCCTGCCGATTCGCTCATGCCCTGGCCGCAGAGGGTGAAAAGCCGGTTGGACAGCCTTATGTCCGACGAGCTTCTATCGACCTCGCAACTTGGCATGTGCGTGTACGACATAACGGCCGATTCCCTGCTTTACGGGCATAACATGCAGCAGACCTTGCGCCCCGCAAGTACCGAAAAACTGCTCACGGCTATCACGGCGCTGCACGTGTTGGGCGGGTCGTTCCGCTTTGTTACGTCGCTTTACGTGGACGGCGAGGTTAGGGATTCGGTGCTGTACGGAAACGTGTACATCAAGGGCGGCATGGACCCGGCGTTCGGGCACGACGACATGCGCGCCTTTGCCAATTCGCTCATCGAAAAGGGAATTTACAGGATAGACGGCGAGATAGTGGCCGACATTTCGTTCAAGGACACGCTGCGTTGGGGCAACGGATGGTGCTGGGACGACGAAATGGAACGGCTCACTCCCCTGCTCTACAACGGCAAGGACTGTTTCATGGCCGAGTTTTTCAGCGCCCTGCAGGACGACAGCATTAAGTCGCGCGGAACGTTCTCATACGGCGTTACACCGCACGAGGGCGAAGTGTTCTGCCTCGTGAGCCGCTACCACACTATCGACCAGATTCTAATGCCCATGATGAAGGAGAGCGACAACATGTACGCCGAGGCTTTGTTTTACCAGATAGGCGCGGGCAAGGGAAACGACTATGCCACGGCCGAACATTCGGCGGCCAGGATAAAGGAACTGATTAACCGCATAGGATTGGACGCCTCGCGTTACAGGATTGCCGACGGCAGCGGCCTTTCGCTATACAACTACTCCTCGCCCGAATTGCTCGTGGCCATGCTGCGCTATGCCCATTCGCGCACAAACATCTTCGAACACCTTTATTATTCGCTGCCCGTGGCGGGAGTGGACGGCACGCTATCGCGGCGCATGCTGCGCACCTCGGCCGAAAGTAACGTGTATGCCAAGACGGGCACGCTCGAGGGGGTTTCGACACTTGCCGGATATGCCTGGTCGCGCGACCGTCACCTGCTGGCATTCGCCATAATGAACCAGGGAATCCTGCGCACGCGCCACGCACATGCTTTCCAGAACAAGGTGTGCCGCATACTGACCGAATAACCCCTACCCCGTTTATCTCCGGCTAAGTATCCCGGAACGCACAGCCGATTAACCCTTTTTAATTAACGCTTCGGCCCGAAAAGGGTTTTACAGACAAAAAAGCACTCTCCTTTCTGCCTGAAAAACACCGCATTTAGGTGTGCCCGAAAATATGTCCGAGAAAATTCAAAATATGTCCGAGGAATTTTAAAATAGGTCCGACCTTTTTTTTCTTTTCTCCTACACGGGTGAGAAAACGGAATGTTAATTAACGTTTTTAACGAACGTGCTTTACGGCACTTGCGTTGCCGGGGCGCAATGTGCGCGCAATTTCATAACTTTGCCCGAGTTATGCCTCAAACAACAGTATTATCGTCAGAATGCGTCAAGTCGTTTGCCGCGAAAGTGGGTTTCACGGCCTGCGGAATCTGTCCCGCCGCTCCGGTGGAGCAGCAGGTGGCCGATTTGATGGACCGCTATGTGGGCGAAGGGCGGAATGCCGACATGGATTACCTGGCGCGCAACCGCGAGCTGCGTTTCAACCCCTCGAAACTCGTGCCGGAAACGAAGACCATAGTGTCGGTGGCACTCAATTACTATCCCGGCGAGAAAATGCACGACAACGGCTACACGCTTTCGTATTACGCATACGGAAAGGATTACCATACGGTGGTGAAAAAGAGACTGTTCGAGATGTACCGCCTTATAAGGGAGTCGCTCGGGGCAGACGGCGGCGCGCTGTCGGGACGTGCCTTTTGCGACACCGCGCCGGTGCCCGAACGTTACTGGGCCTACCGCGCGGGAATA
>URSZ01000054.1 GCA_900550635.1 uncultured Prevotella sp.
GTATTTCAACAGCGTCGAATCCGGATTCGCGCGCAAGACGCACGGCATTGCCGTATGCCTTGGCCATTACTCGAAGTTCATCCTTGCGCAAACCTCTTACAAATGTTGGCGAATAAAGGTTGAATCCGCTGCTTGCTCCGACAGGTGTTTCACCGCATATCTTTTTGTGTGACATATTACCGCAATGCCCCAACTGAATACTGGCCGCAGCCCCTTCTTTATGAACAGAATCGGTTAGCTTACGCAATCCCGGTACTATTTCCTTTCGCATCCACAGTTGCCTGTCAAACGAAAGTCCACTCTGAGCTACGGCAGCATAGGCAACGGTTGTCATCCCTACTCCACCGGCTGCAACAGAACGATGGTAGTCCAACAATTGTTGCGACGGCGCATTGCCGGGACACATGCTTTCGAATGCGGCGGAACGTATAGTTCGGTTCCTTAAGGTTATCGGGCCAATTGAGGCTTCAGTAAACAGTTTAGATGTTTTCATGTCTCATTGCTTTAAAAAATATAAGGTATTAAGCATTTACGGTTTCCTACGGCTTTATTCCCGAATTCCTTTATATACTTCTTGCGTATGGCATACGCACGCGGAGCTAAATTTGCAAACGTCCATATTACGAATACATAGGCCGCGTTACATTGTGTAAGAACAGCGAAACCAATCCATTCCAACAACTCGCCAAAATAATTTCCTGACGTTACCCATTTATACATACCTTTCTGAGGAAGATAATGCTGGGTATCACCAGGTGGGCGAAGTGTACGTATAACATGGTCGGAATGTATATTAATGAGCATACCTGTTATGAACAACAATACCCCTATCCAAAAAATAGGCCGTTCCACCCACGTTTCATCGTACTTACCCTGAGGCGCAAGATAGAACAACCCCATGGCTAACAGAAATCCGTTTATTATATTGAACACAAGTCCCATTAATATTATCGATATGGGCATTCTGCTCTTACCGCGCATTAATATCGGAAACACAAAAGAGCGCTGGAAATAATGTATTTCAAACAAAAGGAAAAATATAAGTTCTGGAATTTCAAAACGTACATTACTATTCAACCATAGGCATAGCATTACTATGAAAGCCGGTGCCTCCATTATGACCCACCCTGCTTTGTTCGGAATGCTAAATCCCCAAGAACGGCTGCGGAACATACCATATCCGGCATGCACAAAAAACAATGCGACAAATACCACTAAAGCCAGCAATGGCATTGCACACATCAAGAAGGAATATATTCTTTCTTCCACGTTATTTACAGAATGTTTCATCAAAGTTACGCATTTATAATGATTCATTCTCGCGTAGAAAGAGTTTTATTATAACAATAATAAAAAGCGCGAATAATATAGCCTTAATTTATGCTGCAACGTTTGGGCATTTGGAGCTAAAAAAAATTATGTCTGACATATTTCAAAATAGGTCTGACATATTTTAAAATATCTCAGACCTATTTTTGCATGCCCTTTCAGGCTTATCAATTAAGTTCCCTATTGGATTTATTTGCGATATTATCTGTTTACAAAGAGTTCTTGTCCTACGTAAATCTGTGCATCGGGCGAAAGATTGTTCATCTTGTAAAGATATTTCAAGCGTATGCCATATTTCTGTGCTATTGTATAATATGACTCCCCTGCCATAACTTTAATAAGCTTGCCTTTAAATACGTCGTCCGCTTTCTTCTGTTTTTTCTCAAGGTAAATAATATCTCCGTCCTGCAACTGGTAATCCTTGTCCAGTTCATTATATTTTACAAGTTTTCTGACAGACACTCCCGTCTCTTCCGACAATTTCTCAAAGGTATCACCTTTACGCGCAACTATGTAATAATTTTTATTGCAAAAGTAAACAGTGTGCTCTATTGTATGCTTACCATCTTTTGATTTATGACTACGGGAATGTTTTTTACTGTCAAAACGGTGCAATTCATATCTTTCTATCAAATCTATAAGCAAATACGCATAACGCGGATTAGTTGCATATCCTGCTTTTTTCAACCCATGCGCCCAACTTTTATAATCTGTTATGCTGTAATTAAAAAGAAAAGCATATCGGGGCTTTTGCAAGAACTTGGAATGGTCTATATACGATTCTCTGGCATTCTTATAAGCCCTGAAATGCTCGTTTGCATAATCGTCGTCCTGCACAAAATAAGGTCCTTTCCAACCCGGGCCACATTTTATGCCGAAATGATTGTTTGCTTTACGGCACAACGTACTGCGACCTGCTCCCGACTCCAAAAGCCCTTGAGCCAATGTGATACTGGCGGGAATGCGGTATTGCTTCATTTGTTCTACCGCCATATCGCTATATTTGTTTATATACTCTTCATAAGCATTTGTTTGCGCTTGCACAGCAACAGCAACAAATGAAAATAATATCACGAAAGTGAATCTTGTCAACCTTATCATTAAAGTATGAATCATAATTGCGTTGTAAAATTAAGAAAATCGCTATAAAAAACATTGTACGGTAATGAAAAAAGCTAATTTTGCAGTCAATTCGTAGCCTTTAAAGGTTCTTTTTTACATGGGACATGAACAAAATAGAGTTTTCTTTTGAACGTAAGAAAATAGAAGAATTGACACACAGGCAAAAGGAAGTAATTGAAACTGCAAAAAATGCCTGCGACAAGAGTTATTCTCCGTATTCACATTTCTCGGTAGGAGCAGCAGTTGAGATGGAAAACGGAGAAATATTATCCGCAAGTAATCAGGAAAATGCCTCTTATCCTTCAGGCTTGTGCGCGGAAAGGAACGTTTTGTTTTATGCCAAAGCACAATACCCTGACAAAGAGGTTATACGCATAGCTATCGTAGCAAAAAATGAAGGTGTCGTAACCAAGACTCCGGTATCTCCATGTGGCTCATGCCGTCAAGTCATGACAGAAACGGCAATGCGCCAAAAAAGAAAAATAGAATTAATAATGGCAGGCGAAGATACATGTATAATAGTACATGACGTGAATGACTTATTACCACTGCAATTCAACGCGGACAGTATGCGATAAGTCGAATTGGTATAGTTTTTGCTTAATGACAAATAAAACTTTTATGTTATGGCTAACAATAAAAACAAAGACTCACAGAAAGACACGAGCAAAGAAATTAAGATAGAAGATAATTCGCAGGAAACAATAAAGGAAAAAGTAGAAGCAAACGAAGTTGAAACTGACGCTACCAATGAACAAGCAACAGATGAAATCAACGAATTAAAAGAACAGTTGGCTTCATTACAAGATAAATATCTTCGTCAAATTGCCGAATTCGACAATTACCGGAAACGCATTCTCAAAGAGAAAAGCGAATTAATACTCAACGGCGGAGAAAAAGTTATTTCTTCATTACTTCCTGTGTTGGACGATTTTGAGCGTGCTTTAATAAACATAAAAAAAGGTGGAGACGAAACAACCCTATTGCAAGGCACTGAACTTATATACCAAAAATTATTGTCTACGCTGGAATCACAAGGATTAAGTAAAATAAAAACCGAAAAAGAAGATTTCAACACGGATTTTCACGAAGCTGTAGCAATGGTGCCCGTGGACGATGAGAGTATGAAAGGAAAAGTTGTAGATTGCGTACAAACCGGATATACTCTGAACAATAAAGTGATTCGCCATTCCAAAGTGGCCGTAGGACAATAACAACCATAGTTTTGGCAATAATGCTAATACATACTGGCATTTGTATTTTATTATTATGGCAGAAAAAGATTATTACGCAATATTAGGAGTTGAGCGAACAGCTACAGCCGAAGAGATAAAAACAGCATATAAAAAACAAGCTATCCGTTATCACCCGGACAGAAATCCTGGCAATAAAGAAGCTGAAGAAAAATTCAAGGAAGCTGCGGCGGCTTATGATGTCTTGCGCGATCCTGAAAAACGTGCCAGATACGATCAGTTCGGCGAAGCTGGAGTAAATGGCCAAGGAATGGGAGGGTTCGGAGCCGGCAGCATGAACATGGACGATATATTCTCCATGTTCGGCAGTATCTTTGGAGGCCGTAATCCTTTCAGCGGTGGCTTTGGAGGTTTTGAAGAAAGCGGATACGAAAACGCCGCAAACGGAAAGCCAAGGGGAAGCGATTTACGTTTGCGCGTAAAACTGACTTTGGAAGAAATTTCAAAAGGTGTAACCAAGAAGTTCAAAGTAAAGAAATATATATCCTGCCCTGAATGCCACGGAACAGGAAGCGAAAATGGCAGCAGCCCTGATATTTGCCCTACATGTAAAGGGAGAGGTTACGTTATACACCAACAAAAAAGTTTTTTCGGTATAATACAATCGCAGGACGTTTGTCCTACATGTGGGGGCGAAGGCCGTGTAATCAAGAATAAATGCCACCATTGCAACGGTGAAGGTGTAATTATTGGCGAAGACATCGTAGAAGTAAACATACCTGCAGGTGTTGCTGAGGGCATGATAGTAAATGTTCCAAGAAAAGGAAATGCCGGAAGACATGGAGGTGAAAACGGAAACCTCCAAGTAATAATAGCTGAAGAAAAAAACGACACATTCATACGCGAGGGACAAAATCTCGTATATAATCTTTTGCTTACTGTGGCGCAAGCTACATTGGGAGATACTGTTGAAATTCCTACAATTGACGGAACAACAAAAATCTCAATAAAGCCGGGGACACAACCGGGAAAAGTATTGAGGTTGCGTGGTAAAGGGTTGCCTTCTGTAAAAGGATATGGCGAAGGTACAGGAGATTTAATTGTAAACGTAAGTGTCTATATACCTGAAAAGCTTAACGAAAAAGAAAAAAAACTGTTTGAAAGCATTAAAGAAAGCGAAAGCATACAGCCAAACAGTAAAACAAAAGAAAGTATCTTTCAAAAATTCCGAGCTCTATTTGATTAATAATGACTTATGAAGAAACCATAAACTATTTATACGAGTCGACTCCACTTTTCCAGAATATAGGTGCCAATGCGTATAAAGAGGGTTTGTACAATACTTATGTTTTAGACGAACATTTCGGACATCCTCACACAAAGTATAAAACAATCCATATAGCAGGAACCAACGGTAAGGGTTCCTGCGCACACATGCTCGCAGCGGTACTTCAATCATGCGGATACAAAACAGGGTTATATACGTCACCTCACCTTGTTGACTTTCGTGAAAGGATTCGTATTAATGGAAAAATGATTCCAAAGCATGAAGTAATTGACTTTGTGGAAAAAGAACGTTCTTTTTTTGAGCCTCTGCACCCTTCCTTTTTCGAATTGACCACAGCCTTGGCTTTTTATTATTTTGCTAAAGAAAATGTGGACATTGCTGTAATTGAAGTTGGTTTGGGAGGAAGATTGGATTGCACAAACATCATCAACAGCACCCTTTCCATAATTACGAACATCAGTTTTGACCACATGGCTTTATTAGGAAATACGCTTGAAAAAATTGCGTATGAAAAAGCCGGAATTATAAAAAACAATGTTCCTGTTGTTATTGGCGAAACAACAAAAGAGACTCACTGCGTATTCGAAAAAAGAGCTTTGGAAGTAGGCGCTCCCATAATTTTTGCAGAGGATGAGCATATTGTAGCATCTTCATATATCAATTCGCAAAACGGCAACCGTATTTACGAAACTAAATTATTCAAGACGCCTATATCAGGAGAATTAACGGGGGAATACCAGGAAAAAAACATGAATACCCTGTTATGCGCTATCAAGGAACTGAATAAACTCGGACTTAATATATCGGAAAAAAACATAAGGGACGGAGTTGCAAATGTATGCGAACTCACGGGTTTAAAAGGCCGCTGGGAAATAATATCAAGGAATCCCACTATTATTCTTGACACCGGCCATAATCCGGGCGGACTGGCTTATAACATGCACCAATTGGACAACACCTATGCCAATCGAACGAGAATAGTCGTCGGAATGGTGTCAGATAAAGACATAGACAGTTCATTGAAACTTATGCCTAAGAATGCAATATATTATTTTACCAAAGCAACTGTAAAGCGGGCATTAAATGAAAATGAACTGAAAGATAAGGCCTTTGCACACGGATTGCACGGAAGCTGTTTCCCTACGGTAAAAGCAGCAGCATTAGCAGCAATGAAAGAAGCCTCTGATGATGATGTCATTTACATAGGAGGAAGTAACTTTATCGTTGGCGATTTCCTAAGCTTTTATAATGAAGAGGTAAAAAGCAATCCTATTTCTTGCAGCATATAAAAAACTAAAAATGCAGGGCAAAAAAAGGCTTTTTCGGGTGAAGAAAATTGAAAACTAATTTTCAATTGATTATACACTGCCTGGAACAAAGAAAAAATACAAGGCACATAATTCAAAATATGTCTGACATATTTTAAAATATCTCAGACATATTTTTGTTCTTGTCAAAACCGGGGTGAAACCGGACAGAATACCGCAGACAAATCCGGACTTCATCTGCAATTTTGTGTTACGGGGCTATGTACGGACTTGTCCGTTACCTTTTATTATCCATTTATATGTGGTAAGTTCTTCCAAACCCATAGGACCGCGCGCATGTAGTTTTTGCGTGGATATTCCTATCTCGGCTCCAAGACCTAACTGCATTCCGTCGGAGAATGATGTTGGCGCATTAAGGTAAACACATGCGGCATCCACCGTTTTCAAGAATGCTTCTCCCCTATCGTCATTCTCAGTTACAATACCTTCGCTGTGCCCGGAACCGTATTTTTGTATGTGTTCCAGGCATTCGTCCAAAGAACTCACTGTTTTTATAGCCATTGCATAATCGAGAAATTCTTTTCCGAAACTGTCGGGTGTTGCAAGTTTAAGCAAATCGGCCGGATAACTATCCTGAAGCGCCGCATAAGAGGGTTCATCGGCATTTATAATGACATGTTTCTCTGCCATAGCCGCGCACAAGGCCGGCAAGTCAACCAAGCGCTTTTCATTCACTATGAGGCAATCGAGAGCATTGCATACACTAACCCTGCGGGTTTTGGCATTGTTTATTATGGCTGCGCCTTTGGCTGTGTCGCCGTATTCATCAAAATATATATGGCAAGTTCCCGCACCCGTTTCTATGACGGGCACAGTTGCGTTTTGCCTTACGTAATTTATAAGGTTTGCACCTCCGCGTGGTATTATGACGTCGATAAACCTGTCGGCATGCAGCATTTCGTTTACTGCCCCGTGTGTTGGCGGCAACAGCGTTACTGCTTCTTGCGGTATTCCGAACCGTTGGAACACTCTGTGGATAAGCGATACTATAGCCTTGTTCGAAAAATCGGCGTTTTTACTTCCTTTCAGCACGCATACATTGCCCGACTTCAGGCAAAGAGCAACAACATCGAAAGTTACGTTGGGTCGAGCTTCGTACACGATTCCGATTACTCCAAATGGCACGCTGACACGCGCAACATCCAATCCGTTGGGACGGGTTTGGCGTGACAGTGTGCGCCCTAACGGAGACGGAAGTTCAATCAGTTTTCTTATTCCGCAAGATATTTCGTCCAATCTATCCGATGTCAACTTCAAACGGTCGAACATAGGGCTTTTAGGATCTGCCAATTCAAGATCCTTTTGATTTTCGCTTAATAAAAAATCATGGTTTTTGCCTATTTCTTCTGCAATAGCGCCTAATATCTCGTTTATTGTAGAATCCGTAACCGACAGTATCGAAAAAGATGCTTTACGGGCTGATTCAAAAATACTCGTAAGATTCATTCTATGGTGGTTTATGATTGAACTGATTCTAAAACAGGAATAAAACGGGTTGAGACAGTTTTTTGCGGATTGTTCATCAAATCTGTTATTATACCGTTCTTCCTGCCGTTTGCAATGAATGCTTCTATTCCGCTTTTTGCGGCTTTTATCGCCACGCTTTCTTTTGTAATCATACCTCCGCGCCCTCTTGCCGACTTCTTTTTGGTTATGAATTTTTCAATGTCATCGTTAGGGTGTACCTCACGTATGATTTCCGCATTCGACAAATCGGCTGAAACAGCGTCCTGTCCTTTAGTCAATTTATATATGCCGTCAACATTGGTTAACAAAACAAGGCAATCCGCCTCCATCATCTGTGCAACCAAGCCGGCCAGTTCATCATTGTCGGTAAACATCAATTCAGTAATTGCTATCGTGTCGTTTTCGTTTATTATGGGAATAATCCGGTGCTTAATCATGACACTCATGCAATTATACTGGTTTTCCATTTGCTTCTTACCCGAGAGACTTTCCTTTGTTGTCAGCACCTGCCCTATAGCTATATTATGCTCTTTGAACAGAGTATAGTACAAATCTATTAATTTGGCTTGCCCTACTGCGGAAAACAACTGCCTTTGGTCGAGCGTATCGAGGTTTTCGGTTATTCCGGGTAGCAGGCTTCGCCCACATGCTACAGAACCGGAACTTACCATTATTACTTCAAACCTGTTTTTGTGCAACTCTGAAATCTGGTCTACAAGCGAGGACATCTGCGTTATATCAAGACTTCCGTCGTTGCGTGTTATTACGTTCGTTCCTATTTTTACTACAATCCTTTTCATGTTAATTCCGTTATATTGACGCTTTCAATGCTTCTATTACAGCATTAGTGAAACCGTTGGCTTCAAGAGCGTTAAGTCCTTTTATTGTAAGCCCTCCCGGCGTCGTGACCTTGTCTATTTCTGCCTCGGGGTGGTTACCGGTGCTTAACAATAGTTCCGCGGCACCTTTCATGGTGTTCGACGTTATCATCGTGGCGTCGCTTGGCGATATACCCAGTTCAACAGCCCCTTCTACATTGGCTCTAACATAGCGCATAGCGTAAGCTATTCCGCATGAAGCCAAAGCCATACACGCTTTCATCTGCTTTTCTTCTATAACAAGCGTAGTGCCCAATTCCCCGAATATGGATTTGACTGTTTCCAGTTGCTCTGCGTCCGCGTTTTTATAAGCTATGAAAGTCATGCTTTTCCTTATACTTATGGCCGTGTTGGGAATCACATAATACACCGGCATTTCGCAGCCGAGCCACTCCGTAACATTCCCTGTGGTTACACCTGCGGCTATTGATACTACTTGTTTGCAGCGGAAAGGTATTTCGTCCTTTATTTCTTTTATAATGTCCTTTACCTTCCATGGTTTTACTACCAATATAAGTATGTCCGCTTTTCTCGTGGCTTCAATGTTGTCTGTAGTCGTTTCCACATCGGGAAACTCTCCTTTTAACAAGTCCAATTTCTCTGTTGATGGGTCTGACACACAAATATTGTATTTACCGCGCGAAGCCAAGCCTCTTGCCACAGCTCCGCCCATATTCCCTACTCCAATGATAGATATATTCATATTCCTCGCTTTTTTGCTCCAAAGTTAGCGTTTAAAATAATAAGATACGGCTTTTACAAGCATTTTAATAACAAAATCACACGAAAAAGCGCCAAATAATTCATATTTGCTATTTTTATGCAATAAAATTATTGCATAAAACACTCTTTCGGATGAACTCTTGCAGAAGGCAGCCGACATAAAGCCAAGTATGGAAACAACTATGATTTTATGTGCCGAACAGGTCGTTTTTTGTTCGCAAAGATGAATACTAATTTTAAAATACAAGGCACATATTTTTTGCTACTTGAAAACTCGTTTGAAACTTGCCCAAAAAACGCAGACAAAAACGACGGTACTATCGCAAATCATGTTTGCCTAAACGGGAAACGAAAAAAAACGTAGTGCTGATTCACGTGTGAACATAAAATATACGCACCTATAATGCCTGCACCGAAGCATGACGTCATTTATTCATAGAGGTGCTTAAAATGAGTGTTCAATAACAATATGTCTGGAAAAAAGAGTAATTTTGATTCATCAAAACAAAACCCTAACTGCAATGAATTACGTATTTCCTTCTTCAGAGCTGATAATAAACGGCAACGGGACGATATACCACCTTTGCCTGCATCCCGAAAATCTGGCCGACAAGGTTATTTTAGTTGGCGACCCGAAGCGCGTGGAAACGATAGCGCAATACTTTGACAGTACGGAATGCAACATCATGAACCGGGAATACCACACCATAACCGGGACATACAAAGGCAAGCGGATAAGCGCCGTTTCATCTGGCGTAGGCTGCGGAAACGTGGACATAGTGATGAACGAGATGGACGCACTTGCCAACATTGATTTCAGCACACGCACCGAAAAGGAAGATAAACATCGGCTTGAAATAGTAAGGATAGGTACCTGCGGAGGGTTACAGCCCGAAACGCCGTTGGGCAGTTATATTTGCTCGGTCGAATCAATAGGTTTGGACGGGCTTTTGAACTTTTACAAAGGACGCAACGAGGTTTGTGACCTTGAACTGGAGGAAGCATTTGTAAGGCACATGTCCTGGTCTGGATACATGGGTGCTCCCCACCCTTACGTGGCCATTGCCGACTGCGAGCTGTCGAACCGCATAGCCGGAGACGACATGATAAAGGGCATTACCGTATCGGCCCCGGGATTCTTCGGGCCGCAAGGGCGCAGGCTACGCATACAACCTGCAGACGACAGGCAAAACGAGAAGATAGAGAGTTTTGAATACAAAGGCGCTAAGATACTTAATTACGAGATGGAGAGTTCGGCTGTAGCCGGATTTGCCTCGCTGCTCGGCCACCGCGCCACATCGGTGTGCATGGTCGTGGCCGACAGATACCAGAAGGAAGCCGGGGCAAGCAGAAAAAACACAATGGCGGGACTGATTGAAAAAGTACTTGAAAGAATTTGAGTCCTACTTATGGAAGCGAGTTTCGTGCTAAACGGCATACAAAACAAAAAGGAGCGCTACGAAGCATTCCTTAAGCAATACGCTTGTCTGATAAAAGGCGAAACAAACGAGACAAGCATATTGGCAAACACCTGCGCTGCACTCAAGGAAGCGTTCGGCTTCTTTTGGGTTGGCTTCTATATGGTAAAAAACGGGAGTCTTGCGCTTGGACCTTTCCAAGGAAGCGTGGCCTGTTACAGGATAGAAAAAGGGCGCGGCGTATGCGGGACAGCATGGGCAAAGGCATGCACCATTGTCGTGCCCGACGTAAACGCATTTCCCGGCCATATTGCTTGCAGCCCGCTCTCGCGCTCTGAGATTGTAGTGCCCATAATTGCATGCAACGAAGTAAAAGGAGTGCTCGACATTGACTCCGACAAACTGAACGCTTTCGATGAAACAGACAAGGTATGCTTGGAAAAGGCCGTAAGCCTGCTTACCGAAGAATTATATCAGTTTACAACAGAACGATGAACAAACAGGACACAATCTGTGCCATAGCCACCGCAACAGGCGGTGCGTTAGGCATAATACGAATATCGGGAGATGAATCCATAGCCATTGCTTCCAAAATATTCACTCCCAAAGGATATAAAAAAGCATTTTCCGAAATACAGCATAACACAGCTGTGTTTGGCGAAATAAAAAACGAAGACGGCAGCACGCTTGACGAAGTCATTGCCGTTTCGTTCAAGGCTCCGCATTCATACACAGGCGAGGATTCAGTGGAATTTTCCTGTCACGGTTCGCTGTACATCCTTAACCGGGTAATGCAAATGCTCATATCCGAAGGTTGCAGGCTTGCCAATCCCGGAGAATTTACCGAACGTGCCTTTCTGAACGGCAAAATGGACCTGAGCCAGGCCGAAGCTGTTGCCGACCTCATTGCTTCGCGCTCCGAGACCTCACACCGCGTGGCGATGAACCAATTGAAAGGTGGCTTCAAGGAAAGGATAAACATGTTGCGCGACAAACTAAAAGACATACAATCGTTGTTGGAACTGGAACTGGATTTTTCAGACCATGACGATTTGGACTTTGCAGAGCGCCCGGTTCTCATCTCCAAAGCCGAAGACATACAAAAAGAAATACAAAGCCTGTTGCACTCGTTCACGTCAATGAACGCGGTGAAAAACGGTGTTCCTGTAGCAATAACAGGTAAAACAAACGTAGGCAAGTCGACGCTTATGAATGCCTTGCTTTCCGATTCGCGGGCTATAGTAAGCAACATTCCCGGCACGACACGAGACACGATAGAAGAGCGTCTTATAATAAAGGGAATCGAATTCCGGCTCATCGATACGGCGGGAATAAGAAAAACCGACGATGTTATAGAAAATCTCGGCATCGACAAAACATTCAAGGTAATTGACACCGCACAGATAATAATATGGGTAGTAAGTGCGCCTGAAGTGTTGGAAAACGATATGCAAGACACTACAGACGAGTTGGGCACCATATTGGAAAGCGGCAAAACGCTTATTACCGTCATAAACAAAGCTGACATAATACCCGACAAATCTTCTTTGGAAAAAATAGAAAGCAGACTGTCTGCATACATAAGAAGTATTATAAAGACCACAAGCCAGGAAAATCCCGACAAAGAAACAGAACCTGTCTTTGTTATAACATCTGCAAAAAAGAGAGCAGGAATCGACCAGTTAGAAGACACATTGGTTAAAGTCATTAACAGCAGCAAAACTAATTCCTCTGACTCAATAGTCATCAACGAGCGACACTATCAGGCATTGTCAAAAGCAAGCAAAAACATGGACGATGTAATATCCGGTTTGAAAAACCTTATTCCTGCAGATCTCGTAAGTCAAGACCTGCGGGAAATGCTGCTCAACCTTTCAACAATAAGCGGAGAAATAACTTCACAAGAAATTTTAAACAACATTTTCTCACATTTTTGCATCGGTAAGTAAATATCTGATTATCAAATAGTTAAACTGATTATAATCGATTAGTATGGCGCTCTTTACGGGCGCCTTTTTTGTTGCTCAAGTATCGTTGATAATCGTTGCTAAGCCTTTTTACGCCATTTTTTGTACCTCCTGTGTACCTCACCACGAAAATCTGAGGATTATCGTTGGCAAGGTCGTGGAGAAATGAGACGCTGTGAGACACAGTGATACGCAGAGATACAGTTTTGGCGAAATAAAAAGATAAATGAAATGGCTAGTAACATCAACATTCAGAAAAAATGTGAGTGGTGTGGCAAATTATTTATTGCCCACAAAATCTCGACACGATGCTGTTCGCGTCGTTGTGCTAACCTTGCCTACAAAGAAAAAACAAGGCAAAAGCGTGTTAGCGAATTCCAAACAATGGTCAATCAGCAAATCGAAAAAGAAGATTGCATTGACAAGGATTTCTTTACCCCAAGCGAAGCTGCAAAGTATATCGGTATCAGCAGGGCTACCTTTTATAGGTATCTAGAAACTAACCTGATAAAATCGGTCCAGTTAAAGAGAAAAACTATTATCAGGAAACGAGACATCGAGGCTCTGTTTGATAATGCTTCTCCTTACAAAAAACATCTACCAAAATCCAAGCAGAGCATCATCGACTTCTACACTACAGCTGAAGTTAAGGAAAAGTATGGCGTAAAGGATTCTTGGATATTTCATATCGCTAAGGAACATAATATTCCACGAACCTTTCACTGTGGTAAAACCTATTGGAGCAAAAAGCATATTGATGACTACTTTGCAAAGAAAGCTCCCGATCCTGAAATCAAGGAATGGTACAGCACGCAAGATATGCAGGAGAAGTTTGGCATGACATTAACGGCCATCTATTCTTTTGTATCAAAGAATGCCATTCCCAAAAAGAAAGTCGGCATCATGGTGTACTACTCCAAGAAACATGTGGACATTGCCAAAGGCCTCATAGCTCCCGAAGAACCTAAATACTACACCATTGCCGAAGCGATGGAGCGATTCAATCTGACACGAGACCAACTCTACCATTATGTGAAATACCATAATATTCCCCGTATTAAGGTCGGTAAATATACCAAGATCCTGCGGGCAGAGCTGGACAAGTTCTTTGAGCCTCCAAAGATAGAATGAGGCAAAAGTTATTTTCCGGTGATAAATACCACCATCATAACACCTATTTTATTTGCAACAAAAACAAATATTAATCAAAAAACAATATAGCTATGACACTTACATGTACCAACGTAACTTTGAGACAAAAGCCATTGCGTAACGACCGCATATCTCTTTATCTGGATTATTATCCGGCCATCCGCAATCCTTACACGATGAAGATGAGTCGCCGGGAATTCCTCGGCATCTATATCTATGCCAAACCCAAAAACGAGCAACAAAGAATGTTTAATCAGGATATGCTGAACAAGGCAGAGGCAATCCGCTGTATCCGTGTCCAATCGCTTATCAATGAAGAATTCGGGTTCCTGGACAAGAACAAGCAAAAGGTCGATTTCCTCGCCTACTTCCGGACTAAGGCACGGGAGAAGTATGAGAAATGGGATTGTGTTTACAACCACTTCGAGAAATTTGTCGGCGGCAAATGTACCTTTGGAGATGTAACCGTGGAGCTGTGCGAGAAGTTCAAGGATTACCTGCTCAAATGTAAACAGATCAATCATCCCAATGCTTATATCTCACGAAATTCGGCAGCCGGCTATTATTCGACGTTCCGTGCCTTATTGAAAATAGCCTATAAAGAAAAGATGTTGCGTGAGAACTTGAACGACTTTTTGGAAAAGATTGAATGGAAAGAGGTCAAGAAAGAGTATCTGACACTTGATGAAGTCAAGAAACTGGCAGCTACGCCATGCAAGATTCCAGTCTTGAAACAAGCTTCCCTGTTTGCTTGCATGACAGGTCTCCGTGTCAGTGATATTCTGAAGCTGGACTGGCGTGATTTTGAGGTCGGCCCGGATCAAGGCTACTACATCCGTATCTGTACCGAGAAAACAGAAACCGAGGCTACGCTCCCCATTAGTCAAGAAGCATTGGAGTTGTGTGGCGAATGGGGCACCGGAAAAGTCTTCAAAGGCTTAACCCGCTCCATGACCCATCATCCCCTGAAACAATGGATTGCCGAAGCCGGAATCAGAAAACACATAACCTTCCATTGCTTTCGTCATTCATACGCCGTCATCCAAATCTCTTTAGGCACAGACATTTACACAGTATCGAAGATGCTGACGCATAAGAATGTCACCACCACTCAAATCTATGCTGATTTGGTTAATTCCAAGAAGAGAGAGACGGCGAATA
>URSZ01000055.1 GCA_900550635.1 uncultured Prevotella sp.
CGGCTATTACAACCGAGTCCGGCTTAAAACGTGTTGCTTGCTTTATAAGTAATTCAATATTGTGATTTGCTGTTAATACTTCGGCCTGATATTCTTCCGGGTGTTCTGCGATTACGCTTAAGGCTTGCGTCCCGATAGAACCGGTAGAACCGAGTATGGCTATGCGTTTTTTGCTCATGCGTGTTTATTGTGATATTTTGATTTGTGGGATGATTCTTGTAAGTATTTAGTTTATGCTTGTAAGGCCTTCTGGCAAATCTAACTTCAATGTCCTTTTCCTTGGGTTGAAACTTACAAGGAAATCTTCATTGAAAGGTATTATTATTTCTTTAGTACCTTTTATGTACAGCAGCGTGTTTATCGAGCTGTCGTCAATTCCTGTTATTGTCCCCAAAAAACCTTCGGTTTTATCGTAAACATTGAAGCCTGTAAGGTAGCTGGCAGACGGTAAGTTTGAACTTTCGCAGTCTTCGAACGCTTCTCTCGGAAAATATACGCTTGCTCCTACGATAGATTTTGCTTCGTTTTCGCTTTTTATTTCTTTAAGGCGAACATTTACAGTATCGTTGCTTTTAGTTGCAGACTCTTCTATTAGAAAAGGTACTTTTAATCCGTCCAGCTCAAGAATAAGGAATTTGTTTTCTTTATCGACGGCGGTGGAATCGTTACAAAGAATGACATGTTCTCCTTTGTACGAGTTGTATTTCTTTATTTTTCCAACTAAAACAGCGTCGTCAAATAGCATTTCAGTCAATTCTTAAAATGTGTGCGCCCAGTGAGTTCAAACGTTCGTCAATTTTCATGTATCCGCGGTCGATTTGCTCGACATTGTCAATGCGGCTGGTTCCTTCGGCGCTTAGTGCTGCAATAAGCATGGCTATACCGGCCCTTATGTCGGGCGAAGTCATGCGACGCGCCTTTAAGGGGAATTTGTGGTTGTGTCCTACAACTACAGCTCTGTGAGGGTCGCAAAGTATTATCTGTGCGCCCATCTCGATAAGTTTGTCGACAAAAAACAGCCTGCTTTCGAACATTTTTTGATGGAAAAGCACTGTGCCGTTTGCCTGCGAAGCCGTTACTATAAGTACACTCAGCAAGTCAGGAGTCAGACCCGGCCATGGAGAATCGGATATGGTAAGAATAGAACCGTCTAAAAATGTTTCTACTTGGTAATGGCTTTGCGTCGGAACTGTAATGTCGTCGCCTTTTACGTGGATGTGTATTCCTAATCTTTTGAAAGTTTCCGGAATGATACCGAGGTTGGCCACGGAAGCATTTTTTATTGTAATTCCGCCTCCCATTATGGCCGACATTCCTATGAAACTTCCTACTTCAATCATGTCGGGAAGAATCGTATGGCTTGTACCCGAAAGGCTCTGCACGCCTTCTATTGTAAGCAGGTTAGAAGCTACGCCTTTTATCTTCGCCCCCATGCAGATAAGCATTTTGCAGAGCTGTTGTATGTAAGGCTCGCATGCGGCGTTGTATATAGTCGTTGTTCCCTCTGCCATTGTTGCGGCCATTATCAGGTTTGCAGTTCCTGTAACCGACGCTTCATCAAGCAGGATGTATTTCCCGGTAAGTTTGTTCGCCGAAATGGTGTAAATTCCGCCGTCGTCATCGCTTTCGAATTTTGCTCCTAATGCATGCAACCCTCTCAGGTGCGTGTCAAGCCGTCGGCGTCCTATGTTGTCACCTCCGGGTTTGGCCAAAGCAGCTTTGTGGAATCTTGCAAGCAGTGGGCCTACGAGCATTACGCTTCCACGCAACTTCGAGCACAGGTTTGCAAAATCACTACTCCCAACATAGTTGCTGTCTATATGGTCGGCGCAGAAAGAATATGTACTGTTTCCTTTTTTTTCTATACGCACTCCCATTTGGCGCATGAGGTCTATTAGGTTTACAACATCCAAGATGTCAGGGATACCGCTTATTGTTACGGTTTCGTCGGTAAGCAGTGTGGCGCAGATAACCTGAAGCGCTTCATTTTTCGCGCCTTGCGGGGTTATCTCGCCTGCAAGCCTGTGACCTCCTTCTATTAGAAATGACGCCATGTCGTATATAACTTAGATGTTGGGTTAGGAAACAAACAGCGCTTTATTTGAATTCATCCATATAGCGTTGTATGTCGTTTTGTATTTTTTCGTCGTTCAGTGAATCCTTGTTCCAGGTTTCCAGATTCCGTCTCATTCTTGCTGCGGCGAGCTTCATCAGTTCGTCCCGTTTTTCGCCCTCGGGCATTTCGCTGAGTTCGCGTAGTAGTACTTCCATTAAGTGCCCGTAATGGCGGAAATGTATTTTACTTGTCGGATATGGAACCTGTTCAGGCTTGTTGCTGCCAATGCGTTGCTCTATAGGGAACGGATAGTCTACGTCGAGTTTGTAGCCGGTCATGAATGCCAGGTGATCCCATAGCTTTTGCTGCAGGCCGGGTGTGTTGCGGTTTTGTGCCGAGAAGTTTGCCATTATCCTTACTATAGTCTCTGCGCAGCGCTGCCGTTTGTCGCGTTCCTCTATTCCCATAGCATATTCTGCCATCTTTTGTACAAGACGGCCGTATTCCGGCAATATTAGTTTCTCGCGTTTTGTGTTGTAGTCCATTTACAGTAACTTTTTAGGAGTCGTGGCTATGAATTCTTTCAGGTAGTAAGGCTCGAAGTATGCAACGTCCTCAAATTCTCCTTTTGCTATTGATTGTTGCGCCAAAGGCAGCATGTTGCGTGCTTCGGGTATTATGCCTTTGACGAAGTGTGCGTTAGAGTGCGCTATTATGGTCTCGCATTTCTCTGCGCCGTTGCCGAAGAAATAGACAGGTTGCTTCTCCAGCAGGTCGTCGAAAGTTCCTTTTTCCACAATTACTGCTTCTGTGGGGCGTATTTCTTTTAACGCCCTGTCGTAAACGGCTGTGTATACTTCCATCCGCCTTGCGTCTATCATAGGGCAGAACAAGGCGTTTTCTTCTATTTCGTCGTGGTACAGCAGGAGCGGCACTGTAAGGAGTTTCAGCGTTTGAACCGAAACCAGCTTTACGTTCCGGCCGTAGCATACACCTTTTGCCGTCGAGGAGCCGATTCTTAGCCCTGTATATGAACCGGGCCCGGAACTTAATGCCACATAATCGAGCGGTATGGCGTGACTGTCGGCAAACGAGAGTGCGTCTCTTACCATAGGTGCCAGTATTGTAGCCTGGCGAGGCCCTTCTTTTTCGAGTTGGTCGTAAATTATGTGCCCCTCATGGCTTACGGCTACGGAGCACACTGATGTTGAAGTTTCTATATATAGTATGCACGACATTTTAAACGTACATTTGTTTTGTTGTGTGCAAAGATACAATTTATTTGAGATTATTTGCCGTAGGCAGAGTAAATGCTACTGTTTTTCCGGCAATTTGCGTATTCGTTTGCAAGTAGGCTGATGCGGTTTGTTTTTTGTAATTATTTTTGCACTCTTGTAAACTAAAGCATAATACAATGGACGAAATTCTGAACGGGCATAATAAAAACGAGTATCCGCCCATGCATACGGCAGAGCATATAGTAAACCGCACCATGGTGAACATGTTCGGCTGCGGCCGCAGTAAAAATGCGCATATAGAGCGAAAGAAAAGTAAAATCAGTTTCGATTTGCCCGAGTGCCCCACCGAAGCGCAGGTGGACGAAATAATGCGCCGGGTAAACGATGTTATTTCGGCCGACATGCCTGTTACTTACGATTACGAAGACGCCGCAAATGTGGAGGATGGCATTTCGCTCGAAAAACTGCCCGAGGGCGCGAGCAACACTATACGCATAGTAAGGGTTGGAGATTATGACAAATGCGCCTGCATAGGTAAGCATGTTGAGCATACAGCTCAGATAGGACGTGTTGTGCTGCTGGGCACAAACTGGGACGAGGAGAAAAAATCCTTCCGCCTTCGTTTTAAACTGGAAGGAACCGACTGGGAACAATGATAGTTTTTTAGCGTGTAACCCGGGTCGGAAAACAGACAAATAAAGCACCTGAAAATAGGTGCTGAGTTTCAGAGAGTTACAACCATGTCTGAGAAAAGAAAAAATACAAGGCACATAATTTAAAATATGTGCCTTGTATTTTAAAATATGTCCGACCTGTTTTTTGCCTTTCCGAAAAACCGGTGAAAATTGTAAACACAAAACAGTGGGATTTCTTGAGGCTTTTTCCGGTGCTGGTATAATTAAGTCTCAAGCAATGTATATTGCTTTTGCTTCCGCGGTCGTATCAGTTAGTTTGTGGCTTGTTACTTTAACCCAAATCGGTCATTAGACTTCGGGCAGATTGCCTGTTTATGTCAGGCAGGTTACTTTACGCTTGGCCGAAAGCGTGGCGGGCCACGTTGAGGACAAGCGGAGAGAAAGATGCCGGTAGAAACGGGTAAGATGCCCGGAGAGCCTGCCCGTGCCGGCTTATTATTGGCGATTCATTAATTATTTGCGTTCTAACGACCGATTAGGGTTTAGTGTTTCTTGAAATTGGCTTTGTCGTGGGCCAGTTTCTTAGTGAAAAAGGTTATTTTCTGCTGCGCTTCTTCTTTGTCGAAGTCGAGTGAATCCTTTAAATCTCCCTTTGGATTTAAGGCAAGGGCCTTTTCTGTTTTTTCAAGGTCCTTTCGGGCTTCGAAAAGGTCGATGGAGTCGAGCAGCAGTATGCCTTCTTCGCGTGCATTGAAAGCACGTGGCGATTTGTCGCGCAGGCTGTCTATGGCGGCACGTGCTTCCTTGAAACGTTCAAATCCTAAATAGTCGCGCGCCTGCGACAGGTACATCTGTCCCGTTTTTTCAGGGTCATCCTTTGAGGTGCAGGCCGTTATGGCAAGCATGGCGCAAGCCGTGAATATGAGTTTTTTCATGAAGTGTAGGTTTAAATTCTTAATTGTGGTAAAAATACAAAATCCGCGCTATTTTTATTAATTTTGCTGTCTCAAAAATGATAGATAATAACATTTGCTCAAAAGCGCATGACGTTTAAGGCCGTATTGTTTTCAACCGGGCTTTGCTCTTGATAGTTTTATTCGGGTAATGATGATGGATTTTTCACCTGCGGAACTCCGTTCCAAGATAGACACTAAAATTTTTCGCAGCCTGTCTTCCGTGGCCGATGATTTGGGATTGAAATGTTATGTAATAGGAGGATTTGTAAGGGATATATTTTTAAACCGTCCTTCAAAAGACATCGACGTTCTTGTAGTTGGAAGCGGAATCGACATGGCCCGCGCCGTCTGCAACCAGTGGGGCAGGGGGGCGCACCTTTCTGTTTTCAGGAATTTCGGAACGGCACAGGTTAAATACAAAGGTTGTGAGATAGAATTCGTTGGAGCGCGCAAGGAAAGCTACAACAGCGATTCGCGTAAGCCGGTAGTTGAGACCGGAACACTTGAAGACGACCAGCGGCGCCGCGACTTTACGATAAACGTCCTTGCTCTTTGCCTTAACGGCGAACGCTTTGGCGAATTGTCCGACCCGTTCGGCGGATTGGACGATTTGCACGATAAGATAATCCGCACTCCGCTCGACCCCGACATAACCTTTTCGGACGATCCCTTGAGAATGATGCGCTGCGTGCGCTTTGCCACGCAGTTGGGCTTTTATATAGAAGACGAAACCTTTGCTGCCCTCGAAAGAAACGCGGAACGTATAAAGATTGTCAGTTTCGAACGCATAACCGACGAACTCAACAAGATAATAATGTCGCCTGTTCCGTCGAAAGGCTTTGTCGATCTTCAGCGCAGCGGTTTGCTCGCTTACATACTGCCCGAACTTTCAAATCTTGACATAGTGGAATCGCGCGGAAAGTTCGCCCACAAGAATAATTTCTATCATACGCTCGAGGTGCTCGACAATGTTGCCGCTAAATCCGACAATCTTTGGCTGCGTTGGGCCGCCATAATGCACGATGTGGGAAAGACTTCCACCAAGCGTTGGGACGCGCTGAACGGCTGGACATTCCGCAATCACAACGTGGCAGGCCGTAAAATGGTGAAGCCGGTGTTCCGCCGTCTGAAGTTACCGCTCGACGAGAGGATGAAATATGTTGAGAAACTTGTGGACCTTCATATGCGCCCAATCATAATAGCCGACGACATTGTTACCGACAGCGCGGTGCGCAGGCTTTTGTTCGACGCCGGCAACGACATCGACGACCTCATGCTTCTGTGCGAGGCCGACGTTACGAGCCGCAACCGACTGAGAAAACAAGCGTTCCTCGACAATTTCAAATTAGTGCGCCAAAAATTAAAGGATATAGAGGAAAAAGACCGCATACGCAATTTCCAGCCTCCCATTGGCGGCGACGAGATAATGGAAATCTTCGGCTTGCCTCCGTGCAGGGAAGTTGGAGATTTGAAATCCACGATAAAAGACGCTATCCTCGACGGCTTGGTTCCCAATGAACGCGAAGCCGTTTATGAATATATGCTTGTTTGTGCTGAAAAAATGGGGCTTCACCCGGTAAAACGATGAAACTGAAAGTTAAGGCAATCATTACGGCGTTCATGTTGACTGTGCTGTTGAACGCCGGGGCGCGTGCCCAGCAGAACCGCTCGTTCGCGGAGCACATCCGCACAGTTGAGACCATTGTCAACGACGACAGAACGCTTCCGCCAGTTATTTCGCTCAATGCCGGCGACAAGGTGTCGGTTTCGTTCGACGACATAACGCACGAATACGTGCGCTACGTATATAAGCTCGAGCATTGCGACCGCAACTGGAAAACCACCGAAAGCCTTTTCGAGAGCGATTACATGACAGGCACGAACCTCGAAGCACCTATCGACGATTATTCCCAAAGCATGAACACGTCGCTGCTTTATACGCACTACGTTCTAGAGTTTCCCAACAGTTATGTGCGTCCTCTGCTTTCGGGTAACTACCGCGTGAGCATATACGAGGACGGAAATACTGACAGTCCCGTGGCCGAGGCGTATTTCTCGGTGGTAGACGCCAAAATGGGCGTAGGTGCCACGGTTACTACCAATACTGACATCGACTATAACCAGTCGCACCAGCAGTTGGACATATCCCTGAACTTCGGAAATGTGGAAGTGCGCAACCCCGACCGCGAGATTTTTGTCCGTGTGCTGCAAAACAAAAGGTACGACAACGCCATTATCGCCCCGTCGGCCAATTACCAGGACGCAAACGGCATGAGGTGGGAGCATTGTCGCGATCTTATTTTCGACGCGGGCAACGAGTATAAGAAGTTCGAGATTCTCAACGTACACCAGCCTACTATGGGCGTTGACCGAATGCGCTGGTTCGCTCCTTATTACCATGCGTTCCTGTACACCGACGAGCAGCGCAATAATTATATCACCATAGAGGAGCAGAACGGCTCGTATGTGGTGCGTAACGAGGACAACGTAGACAACGAAACGCAGAGCGAATACGTAATAGTGCATTATTCGCTCGACATGCCCGAGGTGCCGGGCGGCGATTTCTACGTCAGCGGCCAGTGGACGGGATATAATTTCCTGCCCGAATACAAAATGCGTTTCGATGAGCAGGAGCAGATGTACGTTGCCGAAATTCTCATGAAGCAGGGCTATTACAATTACCTGTACCTTTTTGTTCCCGACGGCAGCAGCGAAGGTTCGACCATCGAGGCCGAAGGCTCGTTTTATCAAACCGAGAACGAGTACACCATATTTGTTTATGCGCGCCTGCAGGGCGAGCGATACGACCGCCTGTTGGGCTATCGCGATTTTCGCTTCGTGCCCAACAAATAAATGTTGAATTTCACGTGCCCTATGGATTTTCCGAGTTTTTCACAGGTTCTTGATTTTATCGGTACATTCGCTTTTGCCATTTCGGGCATACGCTTGGCGTCGGCCAAGCGCTTCGATTTGTTCGGCGCATACGTTGTGGGCTTCACCACCGCCGTGGGCGGAGGTACGGTGCGCGACTTAATGCTCGGGCTTACGCCGTTCTGGATGCAGACGCCCACGTATGTGGTGTGTACGGCTTTCGCCGTGCTTTGGGTGGCCGTGTTCGGCAAGGCGCTCATACGCCAGAACAACACGTGGTTTCTTTTCGACACCATAGGGTTGGCTGTGTTCACAGTCACGGGCGTGGAGAAAACCCTGGCACTGGGCTTCCCATGGTGGACGGCAATCATAATGGGTACGATGACGGGCGCGGCCGGCGGAGTGTTCCGCGACGTGTTCATCAACGTCGAGCCGCTCATCTTCCGCAAGGAGATATACGCCTCGGCCTGCGTGCTCGGCGGCCTGGCCTACCTTGCCTGCGTTTACGCCGGGCTGGGCAGCGTGGCGGCCGGCATTGTGTGCAGTGCCGGCGTGATAGCAATCCGCCTGCTCGCCGTTAAATTCCACCTTTCGTTGCCTCACCTCAAGGGCGAGGAGTAGATTTTTTGTATTGCCATACCTGCTTTGCGCGGCACGTGTCGCAGTTTGTCCTCCTTTACAGGGCGGTTTTCATGCGGTTTTAGAGATGGCAAAAAATATGTCTGACATAATTCGAAATACATCGGACATATTTTAAAATATCTCAGACATATTTTTTCTTTGCTCCTAATGGGATATAAAAAACTGAAACACAGTTTTCAATTTTCCGCACCCGAAACAGACAGTTTTCAAGACGTATTTTCTTCACCGCGTTTCTGCTGTTTGCATGTCCTTTGCAACATGCGGCATGTATTAATATGATGTTTTTTGCGGTCTTATTGTGGAAAAAATTACCGTGTTTGGCAAAAAGAGTATATATTTGTTTTCAAATTAAAAACATAACCCATGTATTTACACAAAGAATTAGAAACTCTTACACGAACCGAAATAGAAAACCTGCAACTCGAGCGTCTGAAAAAGACAATCGCTCGCTGTATGCAGTCGCCTTTTTACCAAAAACGCTTTGCCGAGCACCATTTGAAGCCCGACGACATACGCAGTCTCGACGACCTGTCGAAGATTCCCTTTACCACAAAGCAGGATTTGCGCGACAATTACCCGTTCGGCCTGTCGACGGTGCCTTTGAGCCAGGTGGTGCGCCTGCATTCCTCGAGCGGCACAACCGGCACGCCGACCGTAATCCTGCACACGCAGCGCGACCTCGACGAATGGGCCAACGCCGTTGCGCGTTGCCTTTACATGGTTGGCCTGCGCCCGGGCGACATTTTCCAGAACTCCTCGGGCTACGGCATGTTCACCGGCGGCCTGGGATTCCAATACGGCGCGGAGCGGTTGGGAATGCTTACCGTTCCTGCTGCCGCGGGCAACACCAAACGGCAGATAAAGTTCATTACCGATTTCGGCACTACGGCTCTTCATGCCATACCGAGCTATGCCGGCCGCCTTTACGAAGTGATGGTCGAAATGGGTATCGACCCGCGCCGCGACACTAAACTGCACACGCTGATAATAGGCGCCGAGCCGCACTCGGAGGAGCAGCGCCGCCGCATTGAGAACATGCTGGGCGTCAAGGCTTACAATTCGTTCGGCATGTCGGAGATGTGCGGCCCGGGCGTTGCGTTCGAGTGCACGGAGCAGAACGGGCTTCACATCTGGGAAGACTATTACATTGTCGAAATCGTAGACCCGCAAACCCTCGAACCCGTGCCCGAAGGCGAGGTGGGCGAACTGGTGCTTACCACCATAAACCGCGAGGCAATGCCCCTGCTGCGCTACCGCACGCGCGACCTGACGCGGATTCTCCCGGGCGAATGCCCCTGCGGGCGGCACCACAAGCGCCTCGACCGAATGAAAGGCCGGAGCGACGACATGATGATTCTCAAGGGCGTGAACATATTCCCCATTCAGATTGAAACGGTTCTCATGCAGTTCGAAGAATTAGGCAACAACTACCTCATAACGCTCACCAACGAGGAAGCCAATGATTTGATGACCGTCGAAGTAGAGTTGAACACCTTCTGCGACGACTATCCCAAGCTCCAGGCCCTGACCAAGGAAATTACACGCCAGCTGAAGGACGAAATACTCCTTACCCCGCTCGTCAAACTCGTTCCCAAGGGCTCGCTGCCGCAGCAGGACGGCAAGGCCGTGCGTGTAAGGGACTTGCGAAAGACATTAATCTAATAAAGAATAACAGCCATGATTGTACATCAAATATCTATTTTCGTCGAGAACAAGTCGGGCACACTCCTTAAAGTTCTCGAACTGTTCAAGGAGAACAACATACAGCTCATAGCGTCCACAATCTCCGATACGGTGGAGTACGGCATTTACCGCATAATCTGCTCCGAACCCATGCGCGCCTACGAGATGTTGAAAGCCGCCGGCATATCGGCAAACCTGTCGGAGGTCTTTGCCATAATGCTCGACAACCGTCCCGGCCGTGCGGCCGACGCAGTGCGTCACATCAGCGAGGCCGGCATTACCATTTCATACCTTTACTCGTTCATGCTGGGCGGGAAAGGTATCCTTGTGTTCCGCACAGACGATGCCGCGCGCACCGAAAGGGTGATACGCGAAAACTCCCTCGCCGCCCTTGACGACAAAGCCCTCCTCTCCCTCGGCAGCGTGGAGGAAGAAGGCGGCAGATAACCTGCCTGCCGCAAGTAAACGCATTAAAATTAGCAGCAGGGTTTAATGCAGATTCGGTATAATTAAGGAGTAATGGAATTGTCGGAAAGCCCCGTCTGCCGTTGTCGGTATTTTCCGGGCGGGTTTTCATGCGGTTTTAGAGATGGCAAAAAATATGTCTGACATATTTTGAAATAGGTCAGACATATTTTAAAATATCTCAGAGATATTTTTTATTTGCTCCGAGGGCGGTGTAAAAAACTGTGACACAGTTTTCAACTTTCCGCACCCGAAACGGACATTTCCCGAGGCGTTTTTTATCGTCCGGAACGGCTGGCATTTCATACGGCAAAAGTGGTATAATTTACCGGAAAAGAGATTGAAAAATCCCGGCACACGGGATAGTGTGTCGGGATTTCTGTGTCATACAAGGCATTCTGCCTTTGCGGCATGCGGCGTGCGAGCCGTCGCCTTTAGTCTTTTGCTATGGAAATGTGCAGTTCGTCAAGCTGTTTCTGCTCGAGGAACGAGGGTGCGTCGAGCATTACGTCGCGGCCGGAATTGTTCTTTGGGAATGCAATACAGTCTCGAATGCTGTCGAGCCCTGCAAAGAGCGATACCCAGCGGTCGAGGCCGTAGGCCAGTCCGCCGTGGGGCGGTGCGCCGTATTTGAAGGCGTTCATGAGGAAACCGAACTGCTGCTGCGCGCGCTCGGGCGTGAAGCCGAGCACTTCGAAAATCTTGGCCTGTAGCTTGCTGTCGTGTATACGTATCGAGCCTCCGCCCACTTCAACGCCGTTGCACACCATGTCGTATGCGTTGGCGCGTACCTTTTCGGGCGCGCTGTCGAGCAGGGGTATGTCCTCGGGTTTTGGCGATGTGAACGGGTGGTGCATTGCCATGAGGCGCTGCTCCTCGTCGCTCCACTCGAACATGGGGAAGTCAACCACCCACAGCAGGGCGAATTTGTTTTTGTCGCGAAGCCCGAGGCGTTCGCCCATTTCCAGGCGCAGCGAGCATAGCTGCTTGCGCGTGCGCATGGGGTCGTCGCCGCTGAGTATGAGTATCAGGTCGCCGGGTTTGGCGTTCATCTTGTCCTTAAGCCGGTTGAGCACTTCGGGCGAATAGAACTTGTCTACCGAACTCTTTACGCTGCCGTCATTCTGTACGCGGGCATAAACCAGTCCTTTGGCGCCAATCTGCGGGCTGCGCACGAAGTCGGTGAGCTGGTCGAGCTGCTTGCGCGTGTAGACGGCGCAACCCTCGGCGCAAATGCCGCCGATGTATGCGGCGGAGTTGAACACGGGAAATTCGCCCGTGCCTTTCAGCACATCGTCCAGTTCGACGAACTCCATGCCAAAGCGCATGTCGGGCTTGTCGCTGCCGAAGCGTTTCATTGCGTCAATCCACGGCAAGCGCAGGAACGGTTCGTTGATTTCGTAGTTGCGTATGGTCTTGAAAAGGTATTTGGCCATTTCTTCGAAGAGTTCGATGATGTCGTTCTGCTCCACGAAACTCATCTCGCAGTCAATCTGTGTGAACTCCGGCTGGCGGTCAGCGCGCAGGTCCTCGTCGCGGAAGCATTTCACAATCTGGAAATACCTGTCCATGCCCGCCACCATGAGCAGCTGCTTGAGCGTCTGCGGGCTTTGGGGCAGGGCGTAGAACTGTCCCGGATTCATGCGCGAGGGGACTACGAAGTCGCGCGCGCCCTCGGGCGTGGAGCCTACGAGCACGGGCGTCTCTATCTCGAGAAAGCCTTTGCTGTCGAGGAACTGGCGTATTGCAATGCACGTCTTGTGGCGCAGCTCGATGTTCTTCCTTACGGCGTTGCGGCGCAGGTCGAGGTAACGGTATTTCATTCTCAGGTCGTCGCCGCCGTCGGTGTCGTCCTCAATTGTGAAGGGCGGCACGAGCGATTCGTTGAGCACGTTGAGCGCGGTAACGATAATCTCGATTTCGCCGGTGGGGATGTTTTTGTTTTTGGCGTACCGCTCGTTGACGGTGCCGGTGGCCTGGATGACGTATTCGCGCCCGAGGTCGTTGGCTTGGTTGAAAAGCGTTTCGTTTTCAGTTTGGTTGAACACCAGCTGCGTTATGCCGTAGCGATCGCGCAGGTCGATGAACGTCAGGGCGCCCATTTTGCGGATTCTCTGTATCCAGCCGGCCAGCGTGACGGTTTCGCCCACGTTGGCAAGGCATAGTTCCCCGCATGTTTTTGTTCTGTACATTTTCTGTTCGTATTTTTGTTTTGCAAGCCGAGCCGCGCCGGGCCTTTCCGCGTCAGTCGAGTTTCAGTACTGCGAGGAAAGCCTTCTGGGGCACTTGCACATTACCTATTTGTTTCATTCTTTTCTTGCCGCGTTTCTGTTTCTCCAAGAGTTTGCGCTTGCGCGATATGTCGCCGCCGTAACATTTGGCGGTAACGTCCTTGCGCACCTGTTTTACTGTTTCGCGGGCTATGATTTTTGCTCCTATAGCAGCCTGTATTGCGATGTCGAACTGCTGGCGTGGCAGAAGGTCCTTCAACTTTTCGCAAATGCGGCGCCCGAAAGTCACGGCGTTGTCTATGTGCGTTAGCGTGGAGAGCGCGTCGACGGGCTGGCCGTTCAGGAGTATGTCCAATTTAATCAACTTTGAGGTGCGGAAACCTATCCCGTGGTAATCGAACGAGGCATATCCCTTTGAAATGCTCTTGAGTTTGTCGTAAAAGTCGATTACTATCTCGCCCAAGGGCATGTCGAAGTTTATTTCCACTCGGTTACCGGCTATGAAGTTCTGGTTTACCAGTTCGCCGCGCTTTGAAAGGCACAGCGTCATTATAGGTCCGATGTACGCCGACCCCGTTATGATAGTAGCGCGGATGTACGGCTCTTCAACGTGGTCGATTGCGGCCACGTCGGGCATACTTGCGGGGTTGTGCACCTCGCGTGCGTCGCCGTGCTTGTCGTAAACCATGTACGACACGTTGGGCACGGTGGTAATCACGTTCATGTCGAACTCGCGGTCGAGACGTTCCTGCACTATTTCCATGTGGAGCAGTCCGAGGAAGCCGCAACGGAATCCGAAACCGAGCGCCACGGAACTTTCGGGCGTAAAGGTAAGGGAAGCGTCGTTGAGTTGCAGCTTCTCGAGCGACGAGCGCAGGTTTTCGAAGTCCTCAGCTTCTACGGGATAGACACCTGCAAAGACCATGGGTTTTACTTCCTCGAATCCCTCGATGGCCTTGTCGCACGGGCGGTTGAATTGGGTGATTGTGTCGCCCACCTTGACTTCGGTGGCAGTCTTTATGCCGCTTACGATGTAGCCCACGTCGCCGCAGTGAAGGGTTTTGCGGGGAGAAAGCTGCATTTTCAGCACACCAACCTCGTCGGCGTTGTAATCTTGCTTGGTGTTGACGAAAACAACGTGGTCGCCCTGGCTTATCGAGCCGTTAATTATTTTGAAGTAGGCTATTATGCCGCGGAAACTGTTGAACACGGAGTCGAAAATCAAAGCCTGCAGGGGAGCGCTCTCGTCACCTTGCGGGGCGGGAATCCTTTCCACTATGGCTTCGAGAATTTCGTCGACACCCATGCCTGTCTTTCCCGAGGCGCGTATAATCTCCTCGCGTTTGCACCCCAGCAAGTCGATTATCTCGTCCTCAACTTCGTCGGGCATGGCATTTACCATGTCGCACTTGTTTATTATCGGAATAATGGTAAGGTCGTGCTCTATTGCCATGTACAGGTTCGATATAGTCTGCGCCTGCACGCCTTGCGTGGCGTCGACTATGAGCAGTGCGCCTTCGCAGGCGGCTATCGAGCGGCTCACCTCGTAAGAGAAGTCCACGTGTCCCGGAGTGTCTATAAGGTTGAGCGTGTACTTTTCGCCGTTGTGCATGTAGTCCATCTGTATGGCATGGCTCTTTATAGTAATGCCGCGTTCCCGTTCAAGGTCCATGTCGTCAAGCATTTGCCCCTCGGTCACTTCTATCGTCTTGGTGCGTTCGAGCAACCTGTCGGCCAGGGTTGACTTGCCATGGTCTATATGGGCAATTATGCAAAAGTTGCGGATGTTCTTCATTCTTGCTTTAAGTGTTCTCTTTTAAAGGTGTGGTTTTGCGTTGCAAAGTTAATAATTTTATGATATTTGCCGCGCAAGTGTGCGGCTTATGCTCCATGCAATTTTTTCTCCTGCTTGTAAGAAGCGAAAACCTTTAATGCAGACAAATGAGACAGGTATTTCAAACCTCCTCTCTGAGCAAAGAAAAAATATGTCTGAGGAATTTTAAAATTAGTGCCTTGTATTTTGAAAAATGAATGTCCGCATGTTACCAAATTAGCAAAGTTTAAACTGCCAAGTTGCTCCACAACCATGTTTTGGAACACTTT
>URSZ01000056.1 GCA_900550635.1 uncultured Prevotella sp.
CGTATCTTCGTTTTTGATTTGCTCTCTCGTTGCGCTGCTTTGCGGCGCGCTCATCGCGTTTACGTATACGCGCCGCACGCGCTTTACGCAAAGCCTTGTGCTCGCCGTCATTTTACTGCCGTTTGCCGTGCAGACCGTCATTATGCTCGTCAACGGCAACGTCGGCACGGGCGTTGCGGTCGCCGGCGCGTTCGGCCTTGTCGGCCTCGAAACGCAGTTGCTCTATTTGCAGTTTGTTTTGCTGTATTTTGCCGAGCAATTCCTTTTCGGCCTGCCATTTGGCGCGGAAGTCGGCAGCCTGCTCCTGAAGTTCTGCTATCTCCTTGTTCAGTTGCTCGAGTTTCGGCTCGTCGTGCTCGCGCTTTATCGCCTCGCGCTCTATTTCGAGCTGCTTTTCGTGGCGCGTTATCTCGTCAAGTTCCTCGGGCATTGAATCGCGCTCTATACGCAATTTTGCAGCGGCTTCGTCCATGAGGTCGATAGCCTTGTCGGGCAAAAAACGGTCGCTTATGTAACGGTCCGACAGCTTTACTGCGGCTATAACGGCATCGTCCTGTATGCGTACCCTGTGGTGGTTCTCATACTTCTCTTTTATTCCTCTAAGTATGGAGATTGAGTCTTCCACACTGGGTTCGTCGACCATCACTGTCTGGAAACGCCGTTCGAGCGCCTTGTCTTTTTCAAAATACTTCTGGTACTCGTCCAAGGTTGTCGCACCTATGCTGCGCAACTCTCCCCGCGCCAACGCCGGTTTAAGTATGTTTGCCGCGTCCATTGCGCCTTCGCTCTTGCCGGCTCCTACAAGCGTGTGAATCTCGTCGATGAAAAGGATTATCTTGCCTTCGGAGTGTGTTACCTCGTTTACCACCGACTTCAAACGTTCCTCGAACTCGCCCTTGTATTTTGCGCCGGCTATGAGCGCGCCCATGTCGAGCGAATAGAGTTCCTTGTCCTTTAAATTCTCGGGCACGTCGCCGCGCATTATACGTTCGGCCAGGCCTTCGACTATTGCGGTCTTACCCGTACCCGGTTCACCAATAAGTATAGGGTTGTTCTTGGTGCGTCGCGAAAGTATCTGCAGCACCCTGCGTATCTCCTCGTCGCGTCCTATTACGGGGTCTAACTTCCCTTGGCGCGCCGCTTCAACAAGGTTACGCGCATATTTCGACAAGGCCTGATACGTGTCCTCGCTCGACTGCGAGTTGACCTTATGTCCGCCGCGAAGTTCCTTTACGGCCTCGGCGAGATTTTGACCGGTTACACCTGCGTCCTTCAAAATCTGCGCCGCCGTTCCCTTACTGGCTGCTATAGCCATAAGTATGGCTTCTATGCCCACGAACTCGTCTCCGTTTTTGCGTGCCAAATCTTCGGCTGCAAGAAGAATGTCGTTGCTCTCGCGGCTCAAATACGGTTCTCCACCGGTTACGCGAGGCAAATGGGTTATCTCGGCTTCAACGCCGCGCCTTATAACATCGGGTTCTATTCCTAATTTCCGGAATACAAAATTGGTTACGTTCTCACCGGCTTTTATTACGCCAAAAAGCAAATGCACCGGTTCGATTGCCTGTTGACGGTTGCGCGAAGCACTGTCAACGGCGCTTTTCACA
The DNA here is from genome assembly GCA_900550635.1 of uncultured Prevotella sp. Taxonomy (GTDB): domain Bacteria; phylum Bacteroidota; class Bacteroidia; order Bacteroidales; family Bacteroidaceae; genus UBA6398. The sequence continues at coordinate 1,608 of URSZ01000056.1, forward strand.
GCCTCTTGGGCCTTTATTGTGTATTTTTCCAGTTCCATTGTACTTTTTATTTTATTTATGATTATTCTTTTATCGCACTATTGCGATTCTGATAAGATAATCTCAAAAGCCGTGCCAAAAGCTTTTAACGGCATTCGGCACGTTTACATGACATTTTGTCATAAAACCAACGGGCGTTACCGCCAAAAACTGTAAGCATTGGCTACAGAACACACAAAACAATACATATTATCTTGCCAAGCGGGAACTTTAAAAGCCGCCCGACCTTAATTGCACACATTTTCACAGGTTTTTAACTAAAAAACCAAATTTATTTACCCTGTAATACGTTTAAATTAGTACTTTTGCAACATAAAAGTTCAAACAAGCAATATTTTAATATTTACATAAGAAATGAGAAGTTTCGCAAGCGACAACAATTCCGGAATAAGCAACGAAATTATAGACGCAATAATAAAAGCCAATGTGGACCACGCCGTAGGATACGGCGACGACAAATGGTCGAGGGAAGCGGAAGCACTGATTAACAAAACGTTCGGAGGAAATGCGGACGTTTTGTTTACATTTAACGGCACCGGCAGCAACTGCGTGGCCCTGCAACTATGCACAAAGTCATACGGTCTGATTCTATGTGCCTCTACCGGGCACATTGTAGTGGACGAATGCGGAGCCCCTACCCGCATGACAGGTTGCCAGATAACAACAATACCTACTCCCGACGGCAAGCTCACCCCCGCGCTGATAGAGCCTCATCTGATAGGATTCGGCGAGCAGCACCATTCACAGCCACAGGCAATATACATATCCGAATGCTCCGAATTGGGAACAATATATACGCCTGATGAACTTAAAGCCCTTACGGCGTTTGCACACAAGTATAACATGTATGTGCACATGGACGGTGCACGCCTGGCCAACGCATGTGCCGCACTGGGCGTAGGACTTCGCGAACTGACATACGACTGCGGTATAGACGTGCTCAGTTTCGGCGGTACGAAGAACGGACTGCTCCTCGGCGAGTGCGTGGTGGTGTTCAACGATTCGATGAAACCATACGCCAAGTTCATACGCAAACAGTCGGCGCAACTGGCCTCAAAACAGCGTTTCCTGGCATGTCAGTTCACGGCATACCTCGAAAATGACCTTTGGCTCCGCAACGCCCGCCACGCAAACGACATGGCCGCCATGCTGCACGACGAGCTGGCAAAGATTCCGCAGATAACATTCACCCAAAAGGCGGAAAGCAACCAACTGTTCCTCACCATGCCTTTAGAGGCTTCGAAAGAGCTGCACAAACAGTTCGAATTTTTCTATTGGAACGAATCAAAAGGCGAAATACGCTTTGTTACATCTTTCGATACCACGAAAGAAGACATAGACAAACTTGTTGCAGCCATAAAAAGCACACTCGGGCATTGCAAGTAGCGCAGGGCATGTGCGCCTTACAGGCAACGCGCCTTATTTGTCCGCATTATTTTTCCCGGTTTCCAGAAGGGCAAAAATATGTCTGAGATAATTTAAAATATGTCTGACCTATTTCAAAATATGTCGGACATATTTTTTCTTTGCTCCAAAGCAGGTATAATTATTTGAAAATGAATTTTCGTTTTCCGCACTAAAAAACGGCTTTAAAAAGGCCGTTTTTAACAGTTCCCGAAGAACGTTACATTACAAAAGAACGCAGGGGATTTACTCCTCTTCGTTCTTTTGTTTGTCTATCATTTGAAAGTCTTTCTTCCGCAGTTCGAAGCTGTTCGTAAGGTACTTGTCACGCACTATCTGGTTTGAGGCCAACTCTTCGGGTGTTCCCTGGAACAGAATGCGTCCTTCGAAAAGCAGATATGCACGGTCGGTAATACAAAGGGTCTCTTCTACGTTATGGTCGGTTATGAGGATTCCGATATTGCGGTATTTCAACTTCCATACTATATATTGTATGTCTTCAACAGCAATAGGGTCGACGCCTGCAAAAGGCTCGTCGAGCATGATGAACTTCGGATCGATGGCAAGGCAGCGGGCTATCTCGGTACGGCGGCGCTCACCACCCGAAAGGCGGTCTCCCAAGTTCTTACGCACTTTCTGCAAGTGGAATTCGGAAATAAGGCTTTCGAGTTTCTCACGCTGGTATGACTTGGGCTTCCCCGTCATCTCGAGCACCGAAGCAATATTGTCCTCAACCGACATCTTGCGAAAAACCGAAGCCTCCTGCGCCAAATATCCAATGCCGTATTGCGCACGTTTATAGACGGGAAAGTCGGTTATGTCCTCATCGTTAAGGTAGATGTGCCCCCCGTTGGCTTTTATAAGGCCGGTAGTCATATAAAAGGACGTGGTCTTGCCCGCGCCGTTAGGGCCTAACAAACCCACAATCTCGCCTTGATGTACATTGAACGAGACATCGTTTACAACGGTCCGCTTGCCGTACCGTTTTATCAAACCTTCGGTGCGAAGCACCATTTTTGAAGCAGTATTATCCATGCATGCCAATATTTCAAAGCAAAAATACTAAATTAGCTCTTAATGAAGAAAGAAATAACCTTATCGGGGACAAATACACAAAAGTTTCTTACCTTTGTAAAAATATTTTGCCTGTATTTTGTGCAGCCAACAATGTGCATATACCGGCAAGAAATGAAATTATAATGTTTCTACACAAATTCCTGACAGCTTTCGGCCGCTATTTGCAGCTAATGGGACGCACATTCTCGCGGCCGGAGAAAATGCGTATGTTCTTCAAGCAATATAGAAAGGAAATGGAACAGCTGGGAGTGAACTCCATAGCCATCGTCCTGCTGATTTCCTTCTTTATAGGCGCTGTAATCTGCATTCAGATAAAGCTGAACGTGCAAAGTCCCTGGATGCCTCATTGGACATCGGGATACGTTACGCGCGAGATTATGCTGCTTGAATTTTCATCGAGCATAATGTGTTTGATTCTGTCGGGAAAAGTTGGTTCGAACATTGCGTCGGAAATAGGAACCATGAGAGTGACGCAACAGATAGACGCATTGGATATAATGGGCGTCAATTCCGCCTCGTTCCTTATCCTGCCCAAAATAATGGGGCTTGTAACGATAATGCCGTTCCTTGTTATTTTCAGCACTGTGTCGGGCATAATAGGTGCATACGCAACTGCATACATAGGTCATATCATATCGGCCGAAGATCTTACCGCCGGAATGCAGCACCAGTTCACACAATGGTTCGTATGGATGGGAATAATCAAATCACTGTTCTTTGCGTTCATCATTGCAAGCGTATCCTCTTATTACGGCTACACAGTGGAAGGCGGCTCGCTTAATGTAGGAAAAGCAAGTACCAACGCCGTAGTGTCGAGTTCTATGCTGATACTTTTCTCCGATTTATTCCTCACACAGTTACTCTCCTGATATGATAGAACTCAAATCCATAAGCAAATCCTTCGAAGACAAAGAAGTGCTCAAGGACATAAGCACGGTTTTCGAAAAAGGCAAAACAAACCTTATCATCGGGCAAAGCGGCTCGGGCAAAACCGTACTGATGAAATGTATCGTCGGCCTACTGACTCCTACGAGCGGGCAAATCCTATACGACGACAGAAATTTCATAGACATGTCAAAACGCGAACGTACTGCCCTGCGCCGCGAAATGGGAATGATTTTCCAAAGTGCAGCCTTGTTCGACTCGATGTCGGTGGTAGACAACGTAAGGTTTCCGTTGGACATGTTTTCAAACGAGTCATACAAAGAAAGGCAACGCAAGGCGCTAAGCTGTCTCGAGCGTGTCAACCTGCTCGAAGCCGAAAACAAAATGCCGGGCGAGATAAGCGGGGGTATGCAAAAGCGCGTGGCCATAGCGCGCGCCATTTCGATGAACCCGCGCTACCTGTTCTGCGACGAGCCAAACTCGGGACTCGACCCGAAAACGTCGCTCGTCATTGACGACCTGATACACGGCATTACGAAAGACTACAACATAACGACCATTATCAATACGCACGACATGAACTCCGTTATGGACATAGGCGAAAACATCATTTTCCTTTACAATGGCCGCAAAGAATGGCAGGGTACGAAAGACGACGTAATGACATCTGAAAACAAGCAACTGAACAACTTCATTTTTGCTTCCGACCTGTTCCGTAAAGTTAAGAGCGCCGAGATGAAGGAAATGAAGTAACACGTGCGTAAAAACGACAGTAACACACGGGCAAACACCATTCCCAATAAACCAAGCATTAACATCACGTTTAAGCGTGTAATACCCCGCAACGCCACATCATATTGTTATCTCAACACGGTTACCTTCAGGGTCGGCTATTACACTCTCATAATACCCGTCACCGGTAAACCTTGGCTCACCCAATACGGCATATCCGTCGCTTCGCAACTGTTCTGTTAACCGGTCCACCCTTTCTTTTGTACCTGCGGATATGGCAAAATGAGCCAGTCCGGTTAATTTGTCACACGCAGGACTATTCTCCAGGCTCGGCATCGACATTAATTCTATGCGTGTTACGGAATCAGCAAAAGGTGAGTGCAGAGACAAACGGAAACAAATGTTTCCAAATTTGACTATGCCGAACCGAATCGCGCATTATAAAAACAAAAAATAAAATCCGCTTGTTTTCATTCCGCATTTGTCTGTTTTGTTTAACCCCGGTTTTCTGGTGCGAAAAAATATGTCTGACATATTTTAAAATATCTCAGACATATTTCGAAATATGTGCCTTGTATTTTTTCTTTTCTCCCAAGGAGGCATAATAAGTTGTGTTTCAGTTTTCACTCCGGGACACTAAAAGCCGCATTTTCACACCCTCTTTACGGACATGTTTTTCATAGATTGTACCAACGATAGTTTACATCACGCAACAAATTTTCTTTTTTTCATCACAACGCAAAAACAAAATCCGACCTTTCTTTATTCATCCATTAATTTAACCTATATTTGCACATATTCGTATTAACCATTATTTGTTATGAAAAAGAAAACCGCAACACTTGAGATACTTATATTCCTGCTTGCTATAGCCGCACCATTGAACGCCGAAAAAGTAGACGTAAGCCAAGCAAAAAATATTGCGCGCAATTTCCTATACAACAAATCCGTAAGCAAGCTATACAAGAAAGCCATTACAAACGATTTGCGACTTACACACACGGAATACTACGGGAACACACCGCTATACTATGTGTTCGACATACAAAGTGGCGGCTTCATAATTACATCGGCCGACACGCGTGCCAACGATATACTGGCTTATGTGGACAAGGGTTCTTACATAACCGAATCGTTGCCCGACAACATGCGCTGGTGGCTTGGAGAGTACGCCCGTGAAATAAAGGCCGTATGCGCATTGCCGGAAGAGGACGTAAAAAAGCAACGTACCACCAAAGCCGCAAAGGCTGAAATAACACCGTTACTTAAAACGGAATGGGCACAAAATACGCCATATAATAAATTCTGCCATTATACCACCGGCACAAGTAACGCAGAAGCGCCTACAGGTTGCGGTGCCGTAGCAATGGCTCAGATTATGTATTACCACAAATGGCCGGAAAAAGGAGTTGGTTCGAACAGCTACAATTATACAATTAATATAAACGGACAGCAAGTAAGACAATACCAAGAAAGTAACTTTGGCGAGCATACCTATAACTGGAATGAAATGCTTGCTGACTATTCTAAAGGATACACGGAAGAGCAGGCCGACGCAGTGGCACAGCTCATGCACGATTGCGGAGTGGCTATAAACTCGCTTTTCATGCCCGTTGAAACCGGTTCATCAAACGGGAACATAAGATTTGCAATGTCCGACTTCTTCAGATACAGCGTTTTTGCAAGTCCTGCATACAGGGACGCTATGGAGGACGCAGAATGGGACGAACTTATATACAACGACCTTTCGTCCGGACTGCCGGTATTTTATTCGGGAACATTACGTAACGGTGCTGGGCATGCCTTTGTCTGCGACGGATACAAAGACGGGCTTTACCATATCAACTGGGGTTGGTCGGGAACGGGAAACGGATACTACAACATCAGCGGAAGCGACGCTCTACGCCCCTACAATTCAGGAACCGGCAGCTACATGGAAATCGACGGATACAAATACAACCAATATATCGTAACCGGCATAAAGCCAATAAAGGAAGCTGAGGGTGCCGTATCACAAGGACCTTTGACGTTGTCGCCCGGCTCAGCCACACACAACGATGAAATAACCATTGCAGGGAACATACTGAACACCTTAAGCAATTATGACGTATCCTTCGCCATTGAGGTGCAAGACGTTGCCACGGACGAGACTAAGCTTGTCGGCATGACTGATTACGGAATTTATCCAGGCGAGGTAGAAAACAAATTAAGTTTCCACGCTGCCGACATTCCGCAGGACGGCACTTTCGAGGTGCGTCCCGTTTACCAGTTGGTTGGCGGGCAAAGCGGCTGGCACAGGATAAACACCAACGACGGCAGAGGAAATGTATTCGAATTAACGATAACAGGCGGGTTGCCGGCTTTGTACGTAACCGAACAAATGACATTCGATTATGGAGGACTGACAGCCATAGGAAACATCAAGTTGAACGTCAAATTAAAGGCTGTGGAAAACAGCGAACAAACAGAACTACGCGCTTACTTTAAGGACAAAGAAACAGGCGACATAGCCGGAACGCTCATTGCAACCGTTCCGGCAATGCAGAAAGATGAGGAAACTATCATTTCGATGACAACCCTAACTAACGACTCGCATTTGCAACCCGGAGACTACAAATTAGAACTATATTTGTACGAAAACGGAGAAACTGTCAAACTTCCCAATACGGCTAACACCATAATACATAACGCACAAGTACTTCCCAATGACGTTTATGATGATATTGTAGGTATAAACGAGGCAGCTACAGACGTGCAATTTGTTGACGTTTACTCTACAGACGGTATAATCATACGCCGTAAAGTTGCAAACAGCAAAGCGCTGGACAACCTTCCAAAAGGTATTTATATCGTAAACGGAAAAAAGGTCATAAAGAAATAAGAATGCTTTCGCATTATAAAAGCCTGGCGGGTGATACAATTTCCTGCCGGGCTTTTTATTTTTAATGTGCTTTCAGGTATTCCTCCACTTTGCATTCTTAAAGTTGCACAATTTACTTAAGGTCACATGTCGTAATTTGTCTGCACTATCTCAGACTGTTTTCATGCCGGTTTTCATGTGCCGAAAAACATGTCTGAGATATTTTAAAATAGGTCAGACATATTTTGAAATATGTGCCTTGTATTTTTTCTTTTCTCCCAAGGGGGCATAATAAATTGTGTTTCAGTTTTCATTTCAAGACCTTAAAAACCGTGTTTCTTTGACCTATATTCCAACGCAAAAAAGCGCGTTTTTCTCACTCCGGAAAAAGCGACACCATCCATCTTCATAACTTTCCATACAGGCATAAAAAAATTGCAGACCTCCGTGTTTACTGCACTTGGTCTGCAAATCTTATCTTTTATACGCCACGGTAATTATCTCAACCGCCAGGACTCTCCTACTTTCACAACAGGAACGGCTACTTCTTCGGACGTGCTGTCTCCGTAATTTAAAATTAGCATTACGAGCGAGTATGTTTCACTTTTATTGGTCTTTGCGTCAACTACATTCACGCTTATTATGCCGCCATTCTCCTCTTTCTCCTTTGCCATGAATTGCTTGGCCGCGGTTATGAGACTTTTGCGGTATTTTTCCGTTATGCTGTCGCACGACTGCACGTTCATAACATATTTCTCATATTCGCCCTTAATCAGATTGTTATATGCCGCCAACACAACATCCTCCGGCTTGGAATGTTTCTCTACTTTCTTTTCGTCGCCACACGACACGACAAGTGCGAGCGATAAAAGGGCCAGCCAAAACTTACACTTTTTCATTCGCATTATTTTTGACGGATGTAGACATTTATAGGAGTGCCGCACAAATTCCAGTTTTCGCGTATCCTGTTTTCCAAGAATCTGCGGTATGGCTCTTTTACATACTGCGGTAAGTTTGCAAAAAAGGCAAACGAAGGAACCCTTGTGTTCGGCAACTGCGTGCAATACTTTATTTTAATGTACTTTCCTTTTAATGCAGGCGGAGGCGTCTCGGCTATGATTGGCAGCATGACATCGTTCAGCTTTGCCGTAGAAACACGCGAACGGCGATTTATGAAAACGTCCTTTGCTGTTTCAAGTACTTTGAATATGCGTTGTTTTGTAAGCGCTGAAGCAAAGATTATCGGGAAATCGGTAAACGGGGACATTCTCTCGCGTATAGCGTCCTCGAAATGCTTTTGTACCTCGCGCGACTTGTCTTCTAACAAATCCCACTTATTCACTACCACGACCAAGCCGGTGCTGTTCTTTTGTATTACCTGGAATATATTCATATCCTGTGTTCCTATACCTTGGGTAGCGTCTATCATTAAAATCGAGACATCGGCTTGCTCTATGGCTCTAATGGAACGCAAAACACTGTAATATTCCAAATCTTCCGTTATCTTGTTCTTTTTGCGAATGCCGGCCGTATCCACAAGGTAGAAATCGAAGCCGAACTTGTTATAGCGGGTAGAAACAGCGTCGCGCGTTGTGCCTGCTATGTTGGTGACAATGTTGCGGTCTTCGCCTATAAACGCATTTATTATACTGCTTTTGCCTACATTCGGACGACCCACTACGGCAAAACGCGGAATGTCATCTTCAGCTTCTTCGGCTTCGTTGTTGCCTAACGTGTTTAAAATAACATCCAGCAGGTCCCCCGTTCCGCTTCCTGTTGCCGCGCTAATGGAATGCGGCTCTCCCAAGCCGAACCTGTAGAACTCGGCCGACAAATAGTCTTTGTTGTTGTCATCAACCTTGTTTGCCACCAATATGACAGGAGTTTTTGCCCGGCGAAGAATATTTGCAACCTCCATGTCCAAATCTGTTATACCGTTGTTGACATCTACGACAAATAATATTACGTCCGATTCGGCCGTAGCTATCTCTACTTGCTTTCGTATCTCGTGTTCAAAAACATCATCTGAGTTTACAACCCATCCCCCTGTGTCAACAATGGAAAACTCTTTGCCATTCCACACGACTTTACCGTACTGACGGTCGCGCGTAGTTCCGGCCTCTTCGCTTACAATAGCGTGTCGGGTTTCCGTAAGCCTATTGAATAATGTTGATTTACCTACGTTGGGGCGGCCAACTATTGCTACAAGGTTTCCCATATAAATAATATCTTTCGGTTACTAAAAATCAATATAACTAATTCGGGTCATAGCCGAACATCTTTAATTCTTTGTCAGAATTTCTCCAGTCGGAATCAACTTTTACGAACGTTTTCAGAAAAACTTTCTTGTTAAAGAAACGCTCTATGTCCCGCCTTGCTTCCATTCCTACCTTTCTCAACGCGATACCTCTATGGCCTATTATTATGCCTTTCTGGCTTTCGCGCTCAACGTATATAGTAGCACTGATATGTATTATTTTATCTTCTTCATGAAATTCATTTACCACGACTTCGGTTGAGTACGGTATTTCCTTGTCGTAATACAACAATATCTTTTCACGAAGTATTTCAGAAACTATAAATCTTGAAGGCTTGTCTGTGAGCTGGTCTTTATCGAAATAGTTAGGCGATTCGGGCAACAGTTCTATTATCCGCTCCAAAACTTTATCGGTATTGAATTTTGCCTTTGCCGAAACGGGGAATATTTCCGCTTTTGGTAAACGCTCGTGCCACTGCTCTACCAGTGAGATTAAATTCTCTTGGTTCGTAAGATCTATTTTATTAATCAGCACAAGAATTGGAATGTTCAGCTTTTCTACCTTTTCTATGAAATCGCTGTTTTTCGAACTGTCTTCTATCGTGTCGGTAACGTACAACAACACATCGGCATCTTCTAATGCAGACAGGGAGAAAGCCAGCATTGCTTCCTGCAACTTATAATTTGGTTTCAACACTCCGGGAGTATCCGAAAATACAATCTGGTAATCATCCGAGGAAAGTATTCCCAATATCCTGTGGCGTGTGGTCTGCGCTTTAAAAGTTGCAATGGAAATCCTGTCTCCTACAAAAAGGTTCATAAGCGAGGACTTGCCTACATTTGGATTTCCCACTAAATTAACAAAACCGGCTTTGTGCATAAACTAATAACTGTATTTTAGCAGAGCTGCGTTTTAATATGCCAGCAAAAGCTGCGCTGATGTTACCAAAACCCCCTCGTTATTCTCAAACTATTGAGGTTTTACCGAGGGGGTCTTATTCTTTTGCGAACAACATCGAAAGTTTTTCCGACAAGTTATCGCACCAACGATGTTATTTTATACGTCACTTTACTTGGCAGGTTGATAATCGTAAGCCCACTTCAAATATGAAGCGCCCCATACGAATCCTGCTCCGAAAGCAGTAAATATAAGGTTGTCGCCTTTCTTCAACTGCTTTTCATAGTCCCACAAAGCCAGTGGAAGCGTTGCTGCCGAAGTATTGCCATAGCGCTGTATGTTCAGCATAACCTTGTCCATAGAAAGGTCGAGCCTCTTTGCTACAGCTTCGATTATCCTTACATTTGCCTGGTGAGGAATAATCCATGCTATGTTATCTTTGTCCAAGTTGTTTCGTTTGGCTATCAATTCGCATGAATCACTCATGTGAGTAACGGCAAACTTGAATACGGTACGGCCTTCCTGGTGCAGGTAGTGCATGTGATGGTCGATTGTGAAGTACGACGGAGGACATACCGAGCCACCGGCTTTCATGCAAAGGAAAGGAAGTCCCTTGCCGTCCGTGCGGAGGTAAGAATCCATAAGGCCGTAATCTTCTTCTGTGGGCTCGAGAAGCACAGCCCCGGCGCCGTCACCGAATATGGGGCATGTTGCGCGGTCGGTATAGTCTACCATCGACGACATCTTGTCAGCTCCCACTACTACGACTTTCTTATAACGGCCACTTTGAATCATACTTGCTCCAATATCCATTGAATACAGGAAGCCGCAGCAAGCTGCCGAGAAGTCAAAGGCAAAGGCATTTACAAGTCCCAAACGCCCTAAAACAATAGACGCCGTAGACGGGAAATGATAATCGGGAGTCGTGGTGGAGACAATGATACAATCTATCTCTGCCGGGTCGGTGTTGGTGCGTTCCAGTAACTGTTTTACGGCCTTGCGCGCCATATAGCTGGTGCCCAGGCCTTCTTCATTCAGGATTCTGCGTTCCTTGACACCGATTCGTGTCATTATCCACTCATCGTTCGTGTCGACCATGCGCGACAACTCATCGTTTGTCAGCACATATTCGGGAACATAGCCGCCTACTCCTGTAATTGCAGCATTAATTTTTCCCATCGTCATTTAAAATCAAGCGTTTGCTTCTTTTTCTATAGCGAGCTTTCCGCGATAGTAGCCGCACTCAGGGCATACTGTGTGATATACATGCCATGCGCCGCAATTCGGGCATACGGCCAATGTCGGGGCTACGGCCTTATCATGAGTTCTACGCTTGAGTGTGCGTGCTTTCGATTGTCTTCTTTTAGGATGTGCCATTTCTGTTATTTTTTAATTTATTGTTTCATCTATTCTACTCGCCGAATGTTCGTTGAGTTTTTCTATCATTGTCTTGTTACAAAGTCCCTCGGGGTGGCAATGCACTATCGGTATGTTGAGCGAAATTGTCTCGAAAATGCGTTCCGACATGTCGCAATCGCCTGTAATCAATGCAGCAGGCTTGCCTTCGTCCCGTTCTTCGTCGTTCAGTTGCCTGCCTGCACATACTTCCACGCTATCAGCCAAGTCAACTTCAAAGTCCATCATATCGAGACAGCGTGTGCAGGGAATTTTTACCGTGCCCTTAATACCCAACGTTACAGAGTAAACATTTGCTTCAGCAAGTTTAGACGATTTTATGTAAACTTCTATATTTCCTCCCGCAATTTCAGACGAGTCGAAACTTTCGAAGAAAGTATCATCCAAATGCAGGACTTCATTTTGTCCGTTGCTTTCGGCCAAAGCCTTTATGTTTATAATGCAGCGGTTCATATTCACGGCATTGCTCTGTTTTTCTTTGTTGCGAATCCGGTAAATCGGGCGGACCTGTTCCCGTTTTTGCTTCCACAAGGCCGTCCGCAACCAAAGTCGGCTGCAAATTTACTGCTTTTTAGCCGAATAATAAAGAACAAAGCCTAAAAAAAATGCGCTCCGTCTTTAACCAGAGCCGGTTGTTAGGACACACCATGTTAATGGCCGTCAATTATAAGCTTGCATGGGCAAGCTCTCCGTGCAGCTTGCCCGAAGTCTTAAAATGTTAAAACTTGAACACCGTTTTTTACCCCTCTCGGAGAAAAGAAAAAATATGTCCGAGGAATTTTAAAATATGTCCGACCTATTTCGAAATATGTGCCTTGTTTTTTTCCACCCCTCCAAACCCGCATGAATACTAAGGTTTTCGCCGTTTGTTAAATGCAGACAAAAACGGCCGTCGGTTTTTACACACTCCGTGATACTTGCAAAAACACGCCGCAGTGGAGAAACAGCCTGCACTTTGAACAGACCAGCACATAAAAACAAGGGAAGCACACTTGTCGTGTGCTTCCCTTAACCTAAAAATACGAGCCGATACCCGGACTTGAACCGAGGACCTACGCATTACGAATGCGTCGCTCTACCAACTGAGCTATATCGGCTTAAAAACGGTGCAAAATTAAAGTTTTCTATCCAATTAGCGAAAGTTTTCACAACTTTTTTCTTCGCTTTTACCGCAAAAAGCGGGGCGTGGTTAACGCAACCGTCTGAACCAGACACAAATATTTCAATCAACGTTGCTGCCCGTCTGTACTTTTATCCGAATGTCCGTGACCTTTTCCTCCGCCACGACGTTTGCGGAAGTTTCTGCCGTTTTTCTGCGAACGTGCATGGGCATTATCCTTCTTGGCGCCTTTTGCACCATGATTAACGCGCACTGGGTGTTCGTTAATCCTCTGCATACCTGCCGGCAAAGGATATTCTTCAAGTTTCTTGCCTATGAATTTTTCTATATTACGGAAACTTAGTTCGTCCTTCGCATTGACAAGCGTGAGCGCCTCTCCTCCTCTGCCTGCACGCGCCGTGCGGCCTATACGGTGTATATAATCTTCTTCGTCGTGAGGAACGTCGTAATTT
>URSZ01000057.1 GCA_900550635.1 uncultured Prevotella sp.
GGCGTCGAGAAAGGCACTTCCCGAAAAGCCGAGGTTAACTACCGGCACCCTAAGCTTGCGCTGGAGTATGTTCGTCCATGCCATGCCCGGACGTGAGGCGCAACCGCCCTGGGCTATAGAAGTGCCGTAAACCACAATCTGCCGTTCGCGGTCGGGTCCGGTAAAACGCAGGGGGTATTGCTTGTCGACGCCTATTTTAAAGTTTTTCACCGTGTTGTATAGCGGAAGATACAGGCGGTATTCGTAACCGTCGGGGCCGCTGTTCTCGTAAGTGAGTGCCTTGTATTCGTATTTGATTGGCTTACCGAACGAATAAAGCCCGCGTATGAGCAGTTCGCGGCCGTTTGCGTCGGTGGCGTACAGGTCGAGCCCGCTTACGCCTGTGGCCGGCATGTGGTTCATGTCGTATCCGCCCTCAACGTCGTATTCCACGGTTATTTCGGGCGCTTTGGTTACGAAACGCACGTACAGCCCGGCCGAGTTTTTCGACAGATTGTAGACGTTAGGAGAAACTTTGCCCTTCGCACGTTCGGGCAGGCGGCTGTATTCGCGGCCAATCTCGCTGTTCCACGCACGGTTGCAGATGTTTGGCTCGTTCCCTTCCATTGGGTCGTACCATACGGTTTGCGCCGTGGCGGTTTGCATAGCGGCGGCTGCCACGAGGGCGGATATGATGAATTGTTTGGCTTTTGTTTTCATGGCGGTGGGGTTTGCCCGGTTTGCGGGCGTGTTGAGGCAAAGTTAATAAATATTGCCGGTATGTGGAACGGTTACTTTAATGGCGCATTATTTTGTTCAAAAAATGTGCACACGTTTTTTGCGCGTTTTCGTGTTCAGGTTTCAGTGCGGTTTTTCGGGGGTAAAAAATATGTGCCTTGTATTTTAAAATTCAAGGCACATATTTTAAAATAGGTCAGACATATTTTTTCTTTGCTCAGAGCAGGGGGTAACAGTCTGAAAATTAGTTTCTCTTTGAAGGTGTCCGGAAATGTCTTTTTCGCATGTCGTTTTTTTGTCTGAGCGTGTCTGCATTATTGTTTCCCGAAGGGTGCGACGTTATTGGGTAGAGAGGAACGAAACATCCCCGCGCGGCAGCATTTGTGCGCACGGGGATGTAAAACATGTATGCGGCAGTGGCTGTATGTGCGTGCCGTGTGCTTCTGTTATTTGTCGAATCCGCGTTTGCGGTAGGCTTCGGCCAGTTGGTTCATGGCTTTTTCTATTACGCACCTGGGTTGCGCTACGTTCATGCGCATGTAGCCTCGGCCGGGTGCGCCGAACATCTCGCCGTCGTTGAGGAACAGGCGGGCGTCGTTGATATAGAAGTCCACAATCTCTTTTTGCGACTCAAGGCCGAGCCTGTGGTTGTCGAGGAATACGAGGAACGATGCTTCCGGACGTATGGCGGTTATCTTCGGGCAGTGTTGTGCAAGGAAAGAAAGCACATGGCTGATGTTCTCCTGTACGTATCCGAGCATTTCGTTGAGCCACTCTTCGCCTTCGGCAGAGTAGCAGGCGCAAACACAATCGTAGGCGAATACGTTGCCCAGCCCGAGGTCGTTGCCGTCCAAGTAACTGAAGAAGCGGCGGCGCAGGCTGTCGTTGAATATAATGGTATGCGACGCCACTACGCCCGGCAGGTTGAAAGCCTTTGTGGGGGCCATCATTGTTACGGTTATGTCCTTGGCCGTGTCGCTTACCGAGGCCATCATCACGTGTTTGTGGCCCGAGAGGGTGAGGTCGGCGTGTATTTCGTCGGACACTATGATGACGTGGTGCTTTGCGCACAGGTCGGCCAGGCGGCGCAGTTCGTCTTCAGACCATGACGTGCCTCCGGGATTGTGGGGATTGCAGAGTATGAGCATTTTGCATTCCGGCAGGCGGCGGTCGATGTTTTCATAGTCCATCTCATAGCGCCCGTCAACGAGCTTCAGGGGCACTTCGACCAACGTGCGGCCGCTTGTTACGGTAACGTGGTTGAACGGGTGGTACACCGGGGTCATTATCATTACGCCGTTCCCTTTTTCGGTAAGCGCGTTGACGGCGAACGCCAGTCCCGGCACTATTCCGGGGATGTAATGTATCGTTTTGCCAGGAGTGTCCATTCCGAAACGCTTCTTGTTCCATTCTTTAATGGCCGTGTAGTAGCGTTCGGGCGCGCAGGTGTAGCCTAAGATTTGCTGGCCGAGCCGTTTTTCAATGGCTTTGAAAACAAACGGCGGTGTGGCGAATCCCATGTCGGCCACCCACATGGGCATGAGGTCGTCGCGGCCTGTCTGGCGCTTCATGCCTTCAAGGCTTACGCTGTCGGTGCCGCGGCGGTCGATAACTGTATTGAAATTATATTTTGACATTATTGAAAGGTTTATGGTTCTTTTACAAAAGACGTGCAAAGATAATATAAATATCTGTGCCTGAGAAGCCGTATGCGCCGCGAGAGAAAATACCGGCAGGGCATAAAAAAACATCACAGGTATTTTGCGACCTGTGATGTTATGTTCTTTCAGCGTGTGCTGCCTCAGGAAAATTATCTCTGAGGTATTTTGAAATATGTCTGACATATTTTGAATTATGTCAGACATATTTTTTTTCTTTTCTCAAGAGGCATTCAAACTCCTTTGGGCAGGGCGTTTTGCAACGCGCCTTATTTGTCTGCCATGAGGAATTTCTTCAAATCCTCGAAACGGTTGCCTATTTCAATGCTTTGTTTCTTTCCTTTCATGAACGCCGCAAGCCGCTCGGGTATTTCGACTTCGGTTTTTATCACGTCGTTTATTACGGAATTGAATTTGGCCGGGTGTGCCGTCTCGAGGAACACTCCCGTTTCGCCCGGTTCGAGCAAATGTTCCAGTGCACGGTATCCGCATGCCCCGTGTGGGTCGAGGATATAGCCGTGTTTTTCGTAAACTTCGGCTATGGTTGAACGTATATCGCTGTCGCTCGACACGAATCCGCTTATGTCGCGGCAAACTGCTGCGTGGTCGTTGCGGTAAAGTTCCATAATGCGTGCAAAGTTGCTCGGCGCGCCCACGTCCATCGCGTTGGCTATAGTGGCTATTGAGGGGCGAGGGG
Organism: uncultured Prevotella sp.; assembly: GCA_900550635.1. Lineage (GTDB taxonomy): Bacteria > Bacteroidota > Bacteroidia > Bacteroidales > Bacteroidaceae > UBA6398. Next base: position 3,073 of record URSZ01000057.1, read on the forward strand.
TATAGTTGCCGCTTTGCAGGTAATCGAAAAAGACATCGTTGGCGTTGTTGGCGGCAATGAAGCGTTTTATAGGCAGTCCCATGCGTTTTGCTATGAGTCCCGCCGTTATGTTTCCGAAGTTTCCGCTCGGAACGCATACCACCAAGTTCCCGCCAAGCCCTGCTGCCTGCATTTGTGCTACGGCACGGAAATAATAGAACGACTGTGGGAGCAGGCGTGCTATGTTTATGGAGTTTGCCGAGGTCAGGCGCATGAAATCATTTAGTTCATCGTCAACGAATGCCTCTTTTACCATTCTTTGGCAGTCGTCGAACGTGCCGTCTACTTCGAGTGCGGTTATGTTCCGCCCCAGCGTGGTGAACTGGCATTCCTGTATCTTGCTTACCTTGCCTTTGGGGTAAAGCACATAGACGTTTATCCCTTCTACTCCGAGAAAGCCGTTTGCTACGGCCGAACCCGTGTCGCCGGAGGTGGCCACGAGAACGTTCAGGCTGTTGCCTGCCTCGCCGTGGGTGAAATACGACAGCAGGCGCGCCATGAAGCGTGCACCAACGTCCTTGAAGGCAAGCGTTGGCCCGTGGAAAAGTTCAAGCGTATGGATGTTGTCGGAAACTTTTACTACCGGTGTGTCGAAAGCAAGCGTGTCGGCTACGATTTTGTCGAGTGCCAGGGGCGGCATGTCGGGAAAGAGCGTGCGCGCAACGGTTTGCGACATTTCCACAAACGACATGTCCTTGAACGATTCGAAGAATGTGCCGGGCAACTGGGATATGTTTTCCGGCATGTAAAGCCCGCCGTCGGGGGCAAGCCCGCGTGTTACCGCTTCGGAGAGAGGTGCGAGCGGCGAGGCCTGGTTTGTGCTGTAATATAACATTTCTATTTTGTGTGATATTAGTATTTCATGAATGTATCTATGAATCCGCGTCCCTCAAGTAGCCCGAACGCGCCATTGCGGCAGGAATATTCGTCGAATGCGGTTACGTTGTCGGGCTCGATTCCCTTATGGTATATAAGGAAAGGTATAGGTTCGTTGGTATGTGTGCGCAGTTTGCACGGGGTGGGGTGGTCGGGCAGCACGGCTATCGACACAGGTTGGTCGAAACTCTCAACGGCGCGGGCTATGGGGCCTACGATACGTTTGTCGAGGTTTTCTATTGTCATAAGTTTGAGTTTTACGTCGCCGTCGTGCCCGGCTTCGTCAGAAGCTTCTATGTGCAGGTAAACGAAGTCGTCGGTGCGCAATGCTTCAATGGCTGCCTGCGCCTTTCCCTCGTAGTTTGTGTCGTACAGGCCTGTTGCGCCTTCCACGTCAATGCACCTGAGTCCGGCGTATGTGCCTATTCCGCGTATGAGGTCCACGGCGGTTATTACTGCTCCGGTATGTATTTCGGGGAAGGTGTCGGTAAGTTTTTCCATTTTGGGTTTGTTTCCTCCCGCCCACGGCCAAATGCTGTTTGCGGGGTCTTTTCCTTCGGCCATGCGTTGCTTGTTGAGCGGATGGTCCTTTAGAAGTTCCTGCGATTCCAGGATGAGGCGGTTGAGCAGTGCCGCAGTTTCTTCGGCTTCGGGTATCTGTGCCTTTATCATAAGCGGGCGGAATTCCTTGCCCGGCACATCGTGCGGCGGGGTGCAGTCGAGGTGTTTGTTGCCGCCTTTTATTACGAGCAGGTGTCGGTATTGCACACCTGTGTAAAAGTGTATGCGGTCGTTGCCGAGTTTTTCCTGCAGGAACTTAATGAGTACGTCGCCCTCGCTTGTCTCGAGCCGCCCGCATGAATGGTTCTTGATTTTCCCGTCTTCTATGCAGATGAGGTTGCAGCGCATGGCGAGGTCGTCGGGTGCGAGTTCCACGCCTATGCTTGCGGCTTCCAGCGGGCCGCGTCCTTCGTAAACCTTGTGCTGGTCGTATCCTAAGATTGATGAGTTGGCCACTTCGCTGCCGGGGTGGAATCCGTCGGGCACGGTTTTGAGCATTCCGGTGCGTCCAAGGCGTGCCAGCCTGTCCATCTCCGGTGTGTTTGCGTACTGGAGCAGTGTTTTGTTGCCGAGTTCGGGAACTTTCCAGTCGGCCATTCCGTCGCCTAATATTATGATGTGTTTCATTGTTCTGTTGTTTTGTTGCGCACGTCAGGGCTGCCTGTTGCAGTGTGCGCGTAAATACGGCGTAATACGCCTTGCTGTTTGCGTGGCATTGCAATGCGTTGCATTGCGCCTGCGTGTGCGTTATTAAAAATGTAAGTGTTGGTTTATGCTTGCTTTTGCAAGCGCAGTTCACATAGAGCCGCAATAAATAGCCTCAACCCCGAAGGGTCGTGGTAGTGACGGTTGTGGAATGCCACAAGTAAAGGGATGTAAAAATAAATATATCCATTTGTACCAGCATTTCAATGACAAATGTAACAAAAAATACGTAGTCTGCAAACTTTTCCTTGTATTTTGTTTGTTTTTCAGCAATAAAAATGAATTTTTTGCTCGAATTCCGGTTTTTTGTAATGCCGTAATGACAAGAAAGGCTCTTTAGCTGCAACGTAGACGGCTTGTGCGAAATGGCATTATTGCGAACTGCAAAAGTGTGTCGGCAGGCGGGAAGGGTTTGTTTGCAGCCGGAGTTGCATGGGGGGCAATGCGTATTTTTGAGGCGTGCTAAATGTTAATTTGTGAACATAGGTTTTTACCCCTGCTTGGAGAAGAAAAAAATTAGGTCGGACATAATTCAAAATATGTCTGACATATTTTAAAATACAAGGCACATATTTTCGACCGCTCTTCAAGCCGCATGAATAAAGGGCTTTGCGCAATGTGTTAAATGCAGACAAAAACAGTCGCCACCGTATCGGCACTTATGCAGCAGGCGTTTGCGCATGGGTTACAGGGAGGGGTGTATTTCCAAGTAGTAGTGTGTTTCCGTTATCCGGCCGTCAGGTCCGTGCTGTTCCGCAACAAGTGCCCGCATTAGCCATTGTATGGCAGATAATTCGCAGATCGTTGCATATTACAGGCAAAATGGAAATGTTTATCGGTAATTTTTTACTACTTTTACGCCCGCTGAATGCTTTTTAAGTATAACGAATCTAAAAAAAACGATAAATGCACATTCTGCCCAAAGGCAAAACCGTTGCCTCTGCCGGAACTTGTGCGCTTTAATAACATTATAATAATAAGTAATGCGTAGAACATCGATTTCTTTCTGCCTTATTGTTTTTATTTGCAGTATGCTGTGGTCTGTAACATGCCGTGCACAGACAGGAGTCCCTCCCAAACGGGAGTTCCGCGGAGCGTGGATTCAGACCGTCAACGGTTTTTTCAAAGGAATGCCGCGCGACCAAATGCAGGCCACACTGACGCGCTATCTTGACGCTTTCAAACGTTACGGGTTGAACACGGTGATGTTCCAGGTGCGTTGCGAGGCCGACGCTTTTTACAAAAGTTCTTACGAACCGTGGAGCTATTACCTTACCGGCCAGCAAGGTGTTGCGCCCAATCCCATGTGGGACCCGCTGGAGTGGATGGTGGAGCAGTGCCATGCCCGGGGGCTGGAGATTCATGCGTGGATAAATCCTTACCGTGCCAAAACCGCCGCGCAGCACGATATGGCGGCCAACCATCCTTACAACATGTGGCCCGACAGGTTCTTCCAGTATCGCGGACAGTTGCTCTTCGACCCGGGCGAACCGGGAAACCGGGAGTATATCTGCCGAGTTGTGGCCGACATCATGAGAAATTATGACGTCGACGGCATACACATGGACGATTATTTCTACCCATATCCTGCTGCCGGAGTAGATATACCCGACGACAAGAGTTTTGCGAAATACAACAACGGTATGACCGACCGCGGTGACTGGAGGCGATATAACGTGAACGAGCTGATACGCCAGTTGCACGATACCATACGCACTGTGAAGCCGTGGGTAAAGTTCGGCGTCTCGCCTTTCGGTATTTACCACAACGCGCGGCGCGGCGGAAACGTTCCCGGTTCGAACACAAACGGACTGGAGAACTACGAGGACCTGTACGCCGATGTACTTTACTGGGTAAACAAAGGCTGGGTGGACTATTCAATGCCGCAACTTTATTGGCAGATAGGACATCCGGTGGCCGATTACGAGACTCTCATACGCTGGTGGGACAAATACGCTTCGAATCGCCCGCTAATAATAGGCGAGTCGGTGGAGAATACAATAAAATATGCCGACCCCTCGAACCCGCAGGTAAACCAGCTTATCGCAAAAATGAATCTCGAGCGTTCGCTTCCTAATGTGAGCGGCAGCTGTATTTGGTATGGAGATGTTTTTGCGAACAACAAAGGCAATTATGCCGAAGCCATACACCAGCTTTATTTCAAGTATCCCGCACTTGCACCGCTCATGCCTTTCATCGACGATGACGCTCCTAAGAAGGTGAGAAAACTCAAGGCCGTTTGGACATCCGACGGATACATACTCTTCTGGACGGCTCCTAAGGCGAAGAAAGAAATGGACCGCGCCGTGAAGTACGTGGTTTACCGTTTTGACAAAGGCGAGAAAGTGAACCTCGACGACGCTTCGCGCATAGTAACGGTTACGTCCGACAATTTCTACAAGCTGCCTTATGATGACGGCGATGAGAAGTGCGTATATGTGGTTACCGCCCTCGACAGGTTGCAGAATGAGTCGAAAGCCAAGAAGAAAACCGTAAAACTTTAAAGGCGCTCTGCCCGGAATCCTATTTCCATAAAATATAAAACCGTACAGACAAAGTATATGTCTGTACGGTTTTGTTTCTAATCGCTTGTCCGTCGGTTCTTCTCGGATGTGGCTTTCAGGATAGCGGTATTATATCTTTTTTGCCTTTTTGGCAGCCTTTGCAGCTTTCTTAGCCGCTTTGGCTTCGTCTTTCCAGTATTTTTCGATGAACTTCTGGCCGCCTGCTTTCATGCCGTCGGTAAAGTATTTTGCTGCCTGTGCTGCGGCAGCCTCGTCTTCGGGCGAAGCAAAGGCATGTTTATAGGCTTTTATGTCGTTCCAATGCCCGCGTGTAAAGTCGGGAACCTGCACAGAAGCATTGTTGTTGTCCATAGAAAGGGCACCGAGCTCAGCAAGGCAGCACCATTCTGCAAGGTCGTACACGTCGATGTCGAGGGGAAGTCCGTTCTGCAGACAGTAAACCAGACGGGCGTCCATAATAAAGACCATGCCGCCGTGTCCGCCGACCTCTTTGGCATTGTCGCCGTATTTTTTCAGGATAGGGTTATAGTATTTGTTTATTAATGCCTGCTTGTCCTTGTCGGACATGTACTCGTGTCCCGAAAGGTTGTCAGCCGAGGGTGTCACGCCTGCTTTCTTCATGTCTTCCGAGCCGAGAGCGTATCCTTCTACAGGGTATTTGTTTGCGAATCCTTTTGTGCCGACGAGTTGGTACTTCCTGTCGTAAGGTTGCGGGTTCATGACATCGTGGTCTATGCGTATCATTTTTCCGTTTTCGGTGCGAATCATCGTTGAAGTAAAGTCGCCGTTGCGGAAGTCCACCTTCTGGCCTGTACGTTCTTCAACAAGCTGTACGCCGTGCACCGACTTAGTGTCCATTGCAACGAGAGTTTTCATGCGGTCGCCCCTGTGTATGTTGAGCAGCTGGGCAACAGGGCCGAGGCCGTGGGTTGCGTAAACATCACCGCGGTGTTTCATGTTGTACTCCAAGCGCCAGCCAAGTTTGTCGTTGGCATCTTTTTTCCAGTAATAGTCCCAGAACGGGTCTAGGTCGTGGCAGTAAGCTCCCGATACGTGCAGTATTTCGCCGAACACTCCTTGTTGCGCCATATTCAGGGTATTCATTTCGAACCAGTCGTAGCAGCAATTTTCAAGAAGCATGCAATGTTTGCGCTTTTTCTCGCTGATGTTTATCAGCGCCCAGCATTCTTTCAGGTTCATAGCCGAAGGCACCTCTATGGCAGCGTGCTTGTCGTTCTCGAGCGCGCAGTATGCCACGGGGAAGTGATGAAGCCAGTCGGTTGCTATATAAACGATGTCTATGTCAGGACGTTTGCAAAGTTCCACGTATCCCGAGTCGCCGTAGTAGATTGCCGCTTCGGGCATGCCAGCCTTGGTAAGGATTTTCTGGCAGTTTTCGGCGCGTTCCTTTTCGTGGTCGCAAAGAGCAACGATTTGCACGCCGGGTATGTGCGTCCATCTTTCTACTGCTCCAGGCCCACGCATACCGAGTCCTACGAAGCCTACTCGCACTACTTTCAGTTTTGGAGTTGCGAGGTTGAGCGCGTGCTCTTGTCCTGCCGGGCGTGCTGGCGTGTCGATTACGATAGTGCCTTTATCCCAGTGCCATTTGCTACCGTCGCTGAGCGTGCCTTGTGCCTTCAAGCCGGAAAGTCCTGCCGACAGTAACAAGGCGCATGCAGCGAAAATGATTCTTTTTATTTGCTTCATGATTTTATTTGTTAGTTTATTGATATGTTGATAATTTGTTCCTGTGTTGGTTATATTCGTTTTAGTGCGGCGTGCAAGGTTACAAACCGAGCGGGTTTGCGTTTTGCATTTCGTTTTTCACGCGGTTTTGCATTTCGGTGAAGAGTTCTTTTTTCTCTTCGGCATTATGCGGTTTTATTTCGTCGGCTTTTGCGATGTCTTGACTCGCGCCTTCTTCGTCTCCGAGTTTCTTGCGCAGTTCGGCACGCATTCTTAGCGCCTCATGAAAGTCGGGAACTGTTTTGAGTGCTTCGTTAAGTGTCTCGAGTGCGGCATTGTCGTTTCCTGCCGATTCTTCCGCCTTTGCTTTTTTAAGGTATGCGTCTTGATTGAACGGGTTTTCGTCGATAGCTTTGCTATATGCGTTTGCGGCTCCTTCGTAATCGTTTTTTCCTTCGCGCAGTTTGCCTTTTTGTATATAAACATTGTCATCGGCTTCGCCTTTTTCTATCACGGTGTCTATGTCTTTTTCGGCTTCGTCGAACATTTCCGAGGCTGCAAGCGAGCGCGAGCGCATTATGTAGGCCGCATTGTAGTCGGGTTCAAGTTCTATGGCTTTGGTGAAGGCTTTAATTGCCCCTTCTTCGTCTTCCATTCCGTGCATGGCCAGACCTTTCAGAAAATATGCCGAAGGATTGTGCGGCTCAAGGCTTTCTGCATTTTGCGAGGCCTGTAATGCCGTGTCCCAATCGCCGAGTTGGACCGCAGCCTGTGCTATCGAAAGTTGCAGGCGAACGTTGTCGGGGTGTGTTGTTGCTATACGTTGCAGCAGCGGTAGGGCTTTTTCCATTTCATTGCAGTTCATGTATGCTTCAGCAAGGTAGCTTTGTGCCTTTTCGTTGTCCGGTTCGAGTTCAATGGCTTTGCTAAGGTAATCTGTGGCCAGTCTGAATTCTTTTATATTCATTGCGCGCAGCCCGTTGTCGCAAAGTGTTTCGAATGTAATCCTTTTCTTTTCGGCCGCTTCCTGTTCCAATGTCTGTTCGTCGGTCTCGCTGTTGTTTGATGAGAATAGTGACTTGAAGAATCCCATTAAGTGATAGTTTTATTTACAAAAGTATATTATTTTCCGGATATGTGGCAAAAGTTTATTGTTTGAGGCGCATGCAGATAGCGCTATTTCAGGATAAGTCCTCCGTTAGGCTGTATGGTTACCTTTACTGTGCCGTCTTTCCCGGCTTTTATTTCCTTTAGTTGCGGTTGTGGGAGGGCATCTTCCTTTGCGGGCTTGTCGTTGTAGCACATAAGTGTTTTCCCGGCGAACATGGGGAGTTGCAGTTTAAGTTTCATCTCCTCGCCTGTTGCATTCAGGCCGGCCACGTACCATTTATCGCCATGGCGGCGGGCCAAAATGACGAATTTGCCCGGATAGCCGTCGATAAACTGCGTCTCGTCCCAAACGGTGGGAAGTTCTTTCAGAAAGTCGATTTCGAAATCAGGTATCTCGTCTATTGTGTTGGGATAAATAGCCACGCACTGTATGCTGGTCTGGTTTGTAATGCCCGACGCCAGTTCGAATATGTCGGACGTATAGCGCGTATGGCGGCTTTTGTTGTCGCGCGACATGTTTTTGTTCATTATTATGCCGCCCCAGTCCATTGTTGCCACGGCGTTGCGGCAGAAGGGGTGTATGGTAAGTTCCATTGCCTGCCGGCGCGCAGCGTGGTCCGTGAAATAAACGTTTTCAGACGCCAGTACTGCCTCGCTGCTGTGGAAAATCACGCAAATGCCGTAGCGTGCGGCATCGACAAGGATGTCCTCGTAGTATTGCATGGTGTGCTGCTTGTCGCCGCCGAAGTAGTCTACTTTTATTCCCTTAATGCCTGCTTTCTGCAGCCACGCCATTTCCTTGTTGCGCGCAAACGATGTGCTCATTTTGTGGCGCGGTGTCTGGGGCGGGTCGTTTGCCGTGCCGTTGGTGCTGTACCACAGTATGAGCCCCACTCCTTTCGACTGGGCGTACTTGCTCAGTTCTTCCATGCGTTCGTAGCCTATTGTCTGGTCCCAGTTGGCGTCGATTAGCACGTATTCGTATCCCATGCGTTCGGACATGTCGATAAACTTCACCTGGTCGTCGTAGTTTGTGCCGCCGTCCTGCCATAGCAGCCAGCTCCACGTGTAGCGGCCGGGCTTGTACTGCCGGGTGGTTTGGTACATCGGTTCAACAACGTCATAGGCAATGGTTGTTTCGACGAGCGGTTTGAGCGTCTCGCCCAAGGTTATCGTGCGCCAAGGCGTGGAGTAGGGCAGCGCCACTCCTGCCGACGTCTGTCCTATGCCGTTCGATTCGCCGGGCATGGGGAATGCAATAGTATAACCCGTATCAGGATTGTAGTCGCTTAGGTGGCAGCCCACGTAATTGCCACAGGTGCCGGTTTCGCTTACAAGTGCCCAGCCGTCGCCGCCAATGCGGAACAGGCAGGGAAAGGTATAGCCTTCGCCGAAGGCAGAAGGTTCGCTCATTGGCATGTCGAGTTTGTATTCTTCCTCATAGCAGGGCTTTGTGCGCATCCAGCCTGACATGGCCTTGTTCTGCGGGCAGAGGAAAGTGGTGGTCTGTGCGGGCAGGCGGAACGAGGTGGCTTCGCCGGTTATGGTCATAACTCTTGTTTCGCCATACTGCGGGAAAGAGTAGCGGAAAGCAATGTTGTTGTCCGACACGTTGAACGTGACGGTCATTTTCTGCTTTTTGCCGTTTTCAAAGTCCACGTTCACGCAGTTTGCCTTGTAATGGGCCTGCGAAGCCTTGGTTGAAGTCATGGTGTATTCCGAACTTACGCTCGAGGTTTGGGAACCTGTCATCGTAAGGCCCGTGGTAAAGTCACCTACGTCGGTATAAACACCAAGTTGTGAGCTTTCTATCATCTGTTTGCCGTTCAATGTGGCGGAGTAGTATGCTTTTCCTCCGGTGTTTTCTATTGTTACGGCCAGTTTGCCGTCGGGAGATTTCACGTCGATATTGTCGGCAAACGCCGCAAACGGTGCACAGAGTGCCACGCCTATCGCAAGCAGTAGGTTCTTCATGTAAAGTTTTTTTTGAAATGGTTTTGAGATAATAAGCAAAAATAATTTTTTTAGGCGAAATGCGTGCGCGTAATGCCTGTTAGTTTTGCCGGTGGCGGAATTTATTTTATATTTATGCGCAAAGGCGGAAAATGCAGTGCTTTTTGAGTACACAAATTGCACTGCTCCGGGGAATGAAAAAATGTCGCTTTGTTTGTCTGCATTTTTGCCCCGGTTTCAAGGCGGGTTTTCAGAGGGCAAAAAATAGGTCTGAGATATTTTAAAATACAAGGCACATATTTTGAAATATGTGCCTTGTATTTTTTCTTTTCTCCCAAGGGGGTATAAACAGCTGAAAAAGAGTTTTCAAATTTCGGCTCGCAAAATGACGTTTTCAGGGCCCTGTTTTTCGTTGCTCCGAATGTCTGTTTTCTTTCCTTGTTGTGTGTTGCGGTACGACCGTTTAGAATGGGTATCCTATGGCGAAGTGTAGAGCCAGGCCGTCGGTGAATTTGCGTATGTTGTAGTATCCGCTCTTTCCCGTGTCGTAGGGGTTGTGCAGCGCAATACCGAGGTCGAGGCGAAGCACGAGGAATTCCATGTCGTAGCGAAGGCCAAGGCCCGTTCCCAAGGCTATGGAGTTCAGGAAGTCCTTGGCGTTGATTTGTCCGCCGGGGCGTGACTCGTCCTTGCGCAGCAGCCATACGTTTCCGGCGTCGAGGAACGTGGCGCCGTAGAGCGAGCCAAACAGCGGGAAACGCAATTCGGCGTTGGCGGCCAGTTTTACGTCGCCGGTCTGGTCCATATATGAATATTTCGTCTGGTCGGATTTGAAACGTCCCGGGCCGATGCTTCTTACGGTGAACGCGCGCACACTGTTTGCGCCGCCAATGTTGAACTGTTCGCTGTAGGGGGCTACGGTGCTGTTGCCGTATGTGTAGATAATGCCGCCGAACAGGCGAGTGGCCAGCTTGAGCGACGAGCCGAGGCTGAACGTTTTGTGCACCTCGGCAGTGGCTTTGATGAACTGGGTGAACGGGTTGTCGAACAGCGTTTTGTTAGGCTCGTTGAACTTTCTGCCTGCTGCGGCGTACACGCCCGAAAGCAGGTTGCCTGCCTCCTTGAACATGGCCTGTATCCAAATGGGATTTTCTTCGCGGCTGGTGGAACTGTAGGTGAACGTGTAGCCTATCCAGGGAATGAACTGGTCGCGCATGCTGACATAGAGCGCCGGGTTGGCGTTCATGATAGAGTCGAACTTGGCCGATTTGTTGAGCGTGCGGTCGAAGTCGAGCGAGAAAACGGTGAACTCGTGTGTGGCATGGCGGGTGCGTTTCCATTCATAGGCCATCGAAAGCCCGAATTTCACCATGTTGAAATAATCGGAGCGTTTCATCCAGTCGGCACTTAGCGAGAAGGTGGTTGACGACGGGTAAAAGAACTGCTTGTTTGCAAGCCAGGGGAAGAATATCCGGGGGAATTTGAGGTCCAGCGAGCTGCCGAGCTCGTAGGAGTTCAACAGGTCGTTCCTTTTCTGGCCCGACTTGGCCATTTGCCATTCGTATGAGCCGTATATGCGGAAACTCATGCTCTCGCCGGCACGGAAGGCGTTTTTCTTGGTAACCTTGAATGCGGCTCCGGGACCTATCTGGTCGTTGCTCTTGGAGTTTATGTCCATTGTGAACTCGCTTTCGTAAGGTTTGTCCATCTTTGCGTAAATAATGACGTCAAGTGTGTCGGTTCCTGTGGTGTCGCGCGGAACGTATGACATGTTCAGCTGGCTGAACAGCCCCATGCTGCTGAGTTTCTCGAGTGTGAACTGCTCTTCGCGGTAAGAGTATGCGCGGCCGCGCCTCGAGAATATGTTGTGCCGCCATACCGACGGGCGCAGGGGTATCTTCTTGCCGGTGTAATGGAACTCGTATTCGCCGAAAGAGAAACTTTTCCCGATATTACTGCCGGGGATTGTGTTTATGTAAATACGTTTCTTCCCGTAATACCACTTGTGCTTTATCTTGTCGGGAATATTGTTTATTGGCAAAATCTG
>URSZ01000058.1 GCA_900550635.1 uncultured Prevotella sp.
CATTAAAGAAATTCAATCGGAAATCATCCAACACGGCATGTATGTTTCCGTAAAAATTCGACACAAGCACCAAAGGATATTTCTTTGAAAGTATTTCAAGCACCTCGCGGCTTATATCGACATGCCTCAAGGCATAGCAATAACAATAATCCGCTATTTGTCCTATGAGATGGCTGCGTTCTTTCTTCTCAGGATTAAAATGCCCGTTCTCCTCCAAACAAACAAATTCCTTGTCAATCTTTTTCAGTAAGACATCGCGGAAATTATCTTGCGGCATTACTATGCGATTCTTTGCCAATGCCCTCTCGCCAAAGACATAAGCGTCTTTCCATTGCTCTTCGTTCAGAAACACCCCCGAAGCTTCATAACCTTCTCTAAGCACAAACGACCAATGCCGCCCGGCCGTATCGAGAGTGCCGCCATAGTCAAAAATTATGGCATTTATACTTTTAAAATCGAAAGGGCCCCTTTCTGTTCCGCTTACTGTCATACTTGTTTTTAGTTTATTGCACAGTTATATCATTATTAATACAAATACCTTTTGGGAGATATTTTATATCGCCACTCAGCTGTCGTTATCCGCTTTTATTTCTTCAAGCACAGGCAATTTTCCCTTTCCTACTTTAATAAGGCCTATACCGATTGCAACCCAAATCAATTCTCTTATTCTTGTTAGCAGACCGGCAAGCACTCCAAAGGCACCCGACATGGACAAACCGCCCACCGCAAGAGCGAAGCCTCCTTCGCGCGTGCCCATCTCCAGCGGCATGAAGAAAAATAGATTTGCAAACAATGACGTGAAAGCCTGTATCAAAATGCAATCCCAAAAAGAAACGGTATCGGTTAATATCATAAAAATAAACCACAATTCCAAACAGCCTACAATCCTCGAAGCAAACTCCAGAAACAAAGATAAATGGAATGTGCGTTTATTCTGACGGTGAAGTTCGGCTATCTGTGCGTCTATGCGTTTTACAGTATCCTTTTTTTCTTCTACAAATCGCCTTGCCTTGCGCCTTAATCCGGGAACATGGGTGAAAACACGAAGCGTCTTCATGGCCAAACCGTTCCTGTAGCCTTTCATAAAAAAATAAATTCCCAAACTGCAAAAAGCGGCAACAATAACGAGAAACAGCCCCATCATCATGTCTATTCTGTCGAAGTACATAAGAATATAAAGTACAATTGAGAATGCCCAAAAAATGAAATGCGAGAAGATATGCATCATTGCATATAATATTACGCTTGATGTTGCTTTTGCTGTCCCCAAATATGGCTTAATCTCCATTATGCGATAAGGCTCTCCGCCTAAAACGCCTACCGGTGTTACGTAATTCAAAGCGTAACCCGAAATTGTGTATTTTAGAACCTTTACGAACGGTATTGCCTTGTGTTTGCTTCCATTATTGATTATTACATTCCACGAGCAGGCATTCAACAGATATATTGGCAGCCATATCAGCACGACGGCAATAAACCACCAGCCGGCGCGCCTAAGGTTATTCCAAATCTCGTCATACGAAACATCAAAGGTTAGCAACATTATTACTATAGCTACAATACCTATAGCCAAGAACACATTCATTATTTTGTTTCTCATACACAAAAGCCCGACTTGTTTATGAACAATTACAATTAAAAATTACATCCAGCCTTACTTAAAATCATTCGTTGTAATAGCCGTTCTTCAAAAGCATTGCAAAATGTCTGCACATTGATTCGTGACGGTCGCGCAAATAAAAGGCCAACATCGAGAATGCGATTATTTCAACTAAAAAATAAAGCCATGGAATATTGAGAAGACAGCATGCGTACAAAGTTATTGCCCTACAGTTGAATGTAAGAATATTAGCATACTTCATCATAGGTAAACTTTCCTTACGGAAATCGAGGCGGAATTTTTCAGGCGCCTTGCCGTTGAACTCCTTATTAAGCACATTCATTAAGTCTTGAAAGTAAGGCGTCATGGATTCTTGTGAATGGGTATACTTTCCGTAGAAAATCAAGAAAACACGATGCCAGAAATTTCCTTTCTTAGGAGTAGTTTCCAATAATTCACGTTGCTTACGCGATGTATCAAATTCACTACCTTCCTCACCTTTCAAAAAATACAAATGGATGTTCCTGTAATAATCTGCAAGCTGACACTGGCGTGAATGGCACACCGTACCGGAAAAAATTGCTATTGCAAGTATAAATACGCTCCAATATACTTGCGTGAAAGGGATGTAATCGTACCAAACCCTTAATACTATCGCAAGATAAATTGCAAAGAACCACACATCGCCGGCAAAACCGTCAAGAATTCTTCCCCACAATGTCTTTTTTCCCGTCATGCGTGCCAACTGTCCGTCGGCGCTATCATACAAATTCGCCCAAATAAGTAAAAGTACACCTATTATGTTATGAACAGGGTCGGTGTAATAAAACATCACGCCTGCCATTATGCCTATCACCATCGACAGAATAGTCACGACATTAGGATGAACATGAAGGTGCTTAAAAAATAATGCCCACATATACCCCAAAGGGCGGGTGAAGTGTATGTCAAGCCATTCTTCAGTATCTTTTGATTTGAACGTAGCGTTAAGTTTTGCTTTGTCTATATGTTCCATTTTTGTCTTATTATGAATGTATAAAGCCGCGTATATTTACATAACAATCAGCCGATAAGGCCGTAACTATTAAATCTTAATCATGTTCATTCCGCCAATTATCTTTCAAATTTAAATAGCCGTTTCATTTACGAGCAAGCGACTGCAACACATTTGCTATAACGTTTGCCGCTTTTCCGCGACAGCATGAAAAACTTGGCCAATCATTAAAATCTATTATCTTAAAATCTCCGTTTTCATCAACAACACAGTCACCTCCATAGACTGTAAATCCTAATAGTTTTCCCGCACAATTGCAAACCTCTTGCAATTTATCACGGTTAAAAGCGTAGTGATGTATTTTTCCATTTATCTGCTCTAAACCGAACTTTCCGAATTTGCCATTTTCTGTAGGATAATATGTGTAAAAGAAGTTTGTTCCTACCACGCCGTAAAATTTAACCAAATCACCAACGAGATGTTCGTTCACTACAATATTGCTAATTCCGCGCTCTTTAAAATTTTTCAAAGCAAGATACAGACCATCAGCGTTTTCTACAAAAACCACATCATTACGGCTTTGAGCACATGCTTCGCCTCGTTTGAGCCAGAAAGGATACGGGAGGGACGGAATATCGTTCTCATGCAACACTTCACTTAAAGGCAAAGGTATCCCGTTCGCAATAAAGGCTTTTGTAATATTTGAACGGCTGTAAAAAAACAAGCTGCTTGGAGAATTGACAATTATAGTACCGGCACTTTCCTTGCTCCTTAATACTTCGAGCGCGCGCGTGTCCCTTGCCATACTAAAATATAAGTCGGCTTCGCTTGTAGAGAGTTCGGATATGTCAGTTTCAGATATTTCGCTAACGGCAAAGCCCTTTAAATAAAGTTCGTGGGAAACTGCATTAAAGATTCCGGAATCGTTGTTTTCACAATTAGGCGAGAACTTGCTCGCCCTGCTCACGCCTATTATCCTTACTTCGTTCATTTCTCTGCAAGAAAATTCTCTGCCTTGCTTATATCGTCAACATGATCAACGTCTACAATCTTGTCAAACGGATATGCAATCAAGCGTGAACCGTCTTTAATCAATTGTCTTTGAAAATTACGCATTCTGCTCTGATTCTGTTTAATACAAAATTCTAAAGTATCTATAGCTTTAGAAGTTAAACAGTATATACCGCCCGAGACGTATGAATATCCGTTGTTTTCATCACAAAAGCCAACGATATTCATGTTGTCATCAACATCCACGTACAGCGGTTTCTCATCGTCTACATAACTTGTTACGGCCATTAAACCATCTGTTCCGGACTTTTCAAATACAGATATATATTGTTTGAATTCCTGTTCCCTAAAAATAGTGTCTACTGTTGTAAGACAAAATTTGTCTCCTCTCAAATATCGGCTGATTTCATAGAAACTATGCATCGAACTTGGAGTAGTTTTGCAAACAAGCCTGACAGAAGGCCCTTTTGCCGTATCATGTTTTATGCTACCGTCATCTGTTATTACATCGTATTTCTCGAGCAAATGGTCTTTTACAAGATTTGTAAGACAATTCACTATAACAACGACCTCTTCAGCACCGTTCTCCGTAAATATACGAATCAAACGGTCTATCATGTACTCGCCGTTTATCTTTATCAAAGGTTTCGGCGCGCAGGCTCCTTCGTTTGAAAGCCGCGAACCTTCGCCTGCTGCTATTATTGCAAACTTCATTTATCCTCTCTTGAATTATCGTCGTTCATATCACGCAACTTATCACTGTCGTCACGACGGTCGTGGTACTCGTCACGCAAGGGATTAGCCTTGGCTATATCATCGAAACGCCTGTTTCTCCACACATCAATGGCCGTATATACTGCCTGCCTCATGGAATTTTCGCTTGCACAGTTTTTGCCTGCAATATCGTAAGCCGTACCATGATCCGGAGAAGTGCGTACCATGCTTAAACCTGCCGTAAAATTAACTCCATCATCCATTCCCAATGCCTTGAGCGGCGCTAACCCCTGGTCGTGGTACATGGCAAGAACGGCATCAAAATGCTTGTAGTCCGCGTCGCCGAAAAAGCCGTCGGCAGGATAAGGG
The DNA here is from genome assembly GCA_900550635.1 of uncultured Prevotella sp. Taxonomy (GTDB): domain Bacteria; phylum Bacteroidota; class Bacteroidia; order Bacteroidales; family Bacteroidaceae; genus UBA6398. Next base: position 4,689 of record URSZ01000058.1, read on the forward strand.
CCGAAACAAGGAATGCCCTCGCCTGCCAGCTTTTCTATTGCCGGCTTTATGGCCGTGTTCTCTTCGTTTCCTATAAGCCCGTTATCGCCAGCGTGGGGATTCAACGATAAGACAGCTATGCGGGGTGAAGACAGCAGGAAGTCCCGACGCAGAGATTTATACAGTATACGCAATTTCCTTTCCACTGATTCCTCGGTTATACTGTCGGCTACATTACGTATAGGTGTATGTGTCGTTACTAACGCCACCCGCATTTTACTGTTCATCAATATCATCAGAATATCATCATCGGGCTTGCCTAAACGCTGGTTCAGGAACTCGGTATGACCCACAAAACTTGAATCTACCTCCGACATTGCGGCCTTGCACACCGGGCCTGTCACAAGTACGTCGAAGAATCCTTTTTTATAATCATCAACAGCCCTCTCCAATGCTATGTATGCTGCGCGTCCGCTATCCTGTGTCGGCTTTCCGAATTCCACTTTTACTTCTTCGTCAAAACATGAAACCAAATTAAGTTTCCCGTCCTGCACATCAGAAGCATCATATGCTGTATTAAAATTTACAGGCATGTCCAATGCCTTTCTATGAAACATAGCTACCCTCGGGGAGCCATATATTATAGGAGTGCACAAATCAAACATATTTGACTCCGAGAAGGCCTTGAAGATTATTTCATAGCCAATTCCGTTCGTATCGCCGTGGGTTATAGCTACGCGTATTTTTTTATTTTCCATGCTTTACTTTATTAACCAGCCTCTCCGGAAACCGGCTAAATCGCGCGTATTTCCGGAAAAGTGCGTTTTGCGGGTGCTAAGTTACGAAATTCTATGCGTTTCTAAAAATGATATAAAAAATTACAACTTCCCGGCATGTACAATAGTGTTCCTAACTCTTATTATGCACCTAAACAAAGTTTGGCAAGCCTAATATTTACATAGGCAGACGCTCCATGAATTTTGCGTTAAAAACAATAGAAAACCAAGGACGGAAAAAGGCCTTTTCGAGAAGAAAAAAGTGAAAACTGATTTTCATCACCTTACACCCACATAGGAGCAAAGAAAAAATACAAGGCACATATTTTAAAATATGTCTGACCTATTTTAAAATATCTCAGACATATTTTTTGCCTACCGAAAACCCGTTCAAAAATCAGGCTAAAAGTGCAGACAAAAACAGATACGCGGGTACGGTATTTGTCAGATCCGGCATTTTTCACGCAAGGATTACGGAGTTATATAAATGTTCCCTTGTCTTTTTCTCCGCTTAGCCAGCCTTTATGAGCAACATCTCGTGAATATCCCTTTATTTCATAAACACAAAATAAACGGCCAGTATCAGGCAACCGAATGCGGCAAAATGATTCCAATGCAAGGACTCTCCATTAAAAAACAATGTTACAAAAACTGTAAACACCGTAAGCGAAATAACTTCCTGTGTCACCTTTAGCTGCATTAAAGTGTACGCTCCTCCATTTCCGATGAAACCAATCCTGTTGGCAGGAACCTGACAAGCATATTCGGGAAGGGCCAAAAGCCACGAACACAAAATAATCAGATATAAAGGAGTATTGTCTGAAAAGACTTTAATCTGCTGGAGTTTCAAATGTCCGTACCATGCAAAAGTCATAAAGATATTTGATATTACCAACAGACCTATAGTATACAAATGGCTCACTGTTCTATTATTTTATTATTACTAACGGGTTATAAAGATATTTTACGGAATCTCAAGCGTTGTTTGACAATTTTGAGGACAACATGCCGCAAGCGGCAGATATATCCTGCCCCCGCGACTGCCGGATTGTAGAAATCAAGCCGCGACTATTAAGATAGTCACAAAATTCGCCTGACTCCTTGGCCGACGGCGTTTCATAACACGCGCCGTCGTAGCTATGGAACGGTATAATATTAACGCGGCAGTCCAAGCCACGCAACATACTGACTATTGCACTTGCATGCGAACGTGAATCGTTTTTGCCTTTAAGCAATATGTATTCAAACGACAGACGGCGCTGGTGGCTCGTTTCACGAATCAATCCTCCTCTGCAATCACGAAATTCCTCACACTGCTTAAGCATGTCCACAACAGAAGCTATAGGATAGGCTTTCTCTATAGGCATCATCTCCATACGTTCTTCATGGAAAGGGGAATGCAGACTTATGGCTATATTGCAACGGCTTTCATTGCAAAACCGGCGCAATGCAGGAAGAACTCCCACCGAAGAAACAGTAATGCGCTTAGGACTCATCGCGAAGCCGTTGTCGGAAGTCAATATCTCAGTTGCACGAAGCACGGATTCATAATTATCCATGGGCTCTCCCTGTCCCATAAAAACAATATTGGTTATCTTTTCACCTCCGGGCACACTGACTATCTGGTTAAGTATGTCGCATAAAGAAAGCTGTCCGCTAAAACCCTGTTTCCCAGTCAAGCAAAACTGGCAATTCATCTTGCAGCCAACTTGTGAAGATACGCACAACGTTGCTCTTTTACCCTCGGGAATATATACGGTCTCAACAAAGCCGCCACACCGTGCGGGAAAAAGATATTTGCTTGTTCCGTCGCGGGAAACCTGTGCGTTAACGTATGGACTGACACCTATCTCATAACGCTCAGAAAGTACCTCGCGCGAATGCTTACTCAAATTTGTCATATCATCTATTGAATTGATTCTTTTCTTGTAAATCCAATCCAACATCTGACGTGCTGCAAAGCGAGGCATGGCGCACTCTTCTGCCACTTGGCGCAATTCTGCCAGTGTCATACCCAACAAGGGAATTAAGCTATTCTCCATTTCTAAGAAAATACTGTTTACAAAGTCTTAAAATTTGCGTTGGTACGCACTTTGATATAAATTCCGGCAAAATTACATATTTTTTCTTTGGAAAGACACAAAAAGTTCCCGGTTCGTAATTAAACCGGGAACTTTAATTTTAGAAATTTCATGCACAGTACACTGTACTTATGCCTGGCACTCACTCAATATTATCTTATAAATAATAACTCGCGGTACTTTGGCAAAGTCCACTCCTGGTCGCTTACTATCAACTCCAGTTCGTCTATATGGTAACGGATTTCATCGAACATCGGAGCGACCGTATCATGATACGCAACCGCTCTCTGCCTGTTGTCTGCAATTCTGTTTGCCACCTTACGGGCTTCTATCATAGCAGCAACACGCTCTTCAATGAAAGCTATATGAGCTGAAATGTTTTCAATCAATTCTACATTTCTCTTTGTTGCGGCCTCGGCCCTATCCGCAGGGAGCACGGTGCGGACTTTATAAACATTTTCAACAAGCAGTGTCTGATACTTCGTAGCAACCGGCACAATATGGTTCATGGCAAGATCGCCAAGCACGCGACTTTCTATCTGAATCTTCTTTGTATATGTTACCCACTTTACTTCATTACGTGCAGCAAGTTCTTTGCGCGTCATTACGTTCGTCGACTCGAACATGGCAACACTTTCCGGCTTTAAATAATTGTCGTATATAACCGGGACAGACGTTTCGCAATCCAGTCCGCGCCTTTTTGCCTCTTGTTTCCACTCCTCACTGTAACCATTACCTTCGAAATGTATTGCTTTTGTTTCCTTTACCAACTTGCGCAATTCATCAACAATAGCTGCAGTCTTATCAGAACCGGAAGCCAAACGCTCGTCAACAGCTTTTTTGAACTTTGTAAGCTGTTCGGCAACCGCCGTGTTAAGAACTATCATAGCAGCTGCACAGTTTGCTTGTGCGCCTACTGCACGAAACTCAAACCTGTTACCTGTAAATGCAAACGGCGATGTCCTGTTGCGGTCAGTGTTATCAACCAACAATTCGGGTATCTGAGGTATATCAGTTTCTAAATTATGTTTTTTACTGAAAGACACAAGGGCTGAAGTATCAAGTTTTTCTATCTTATCAAGAACATTCGACAACTGCGCCCCAAGGAAAGAAGATATTATTGCCGGCGGTGCTTCATTTGCTCCCAAACGGTGCGCATTGCTTGCCGTAGAAATGCTCGCCTTCAACAAACCATTGTGCTGGTAAACGGCTGCAAGGGTATTAACTATGAATGTAAGAAAACGCAAATTATCTTCTGCCGTTTTACCTGGAGACATAAGTCCTATTCCTGTATCTGTTCCCAAAGACCAGTTGTTGTGTTTGCCGCTTCCGTTTATACCCTTGAAAGGTTTTTCGTGAAGCAAGACACGGAAGCCGTGCTTACGCGCAATCTTTCGCATAAGCGACATAATCAGCATGTTGTGGTCGGTAGCAAGATTGCATTCTTCGAAAACAGGAGCCAATTCATACTGATTTGGAGCAGCTTCATTGTGACGTGTTTTTACGGGAATACCCAACTTTAACGCTTCTATTTCGAGTTCTTTCATAAAAGCTGTTATGCGGGACGGTATCGCTCCAAAATAATGGTCTTCCAGCTGTTGGTTCTTAGAACTTTCATGTCCCATCAATGTGCGCCCAGTAAGTAATAAATCCGGACGAGCTGCGTATAATCCCTCGTCTACAAGGAAATATTCTTGCTCCCATCCAAGATAAGCGTACACCTTATGTACATCGCTGTCAAAATAATGACACACATCAACGGCGGCCTTATCTACCGCGCGTAAAGCCTTTAGCAAAGGAGCTTTATAATCGAGAGACTCACCGGTAAAAGCAATAAAAATAGTTGGAATATAAAGTGTATCATCTACGATAAAAGCTGGCGAAGAAGGATCCCACGCTGTGTATCCTCGTGCTTCGAATGTATTTCTTATGCCTCCACTCGGAAAAGAAGAAGCGTCTGGCTCCTGCTGTGCAAGCAACTTTCCTGAAAATTCCTCTATAACTCCTCCGCGCCCGTTTGGCTCAATAAATGCGTCGTGCTTTTCTGCTGTAGCGTCGGTCAAAGGTGAGAACCAATGCGCGTAATGCGTTGCTTTCATTTCTATAGCCCAACGCTTCATTCCTTCTGCCACTGCGTTGGCAATAGAACGGTCAAGCACGCGCCCGTTGTCGATTGTATCAGTAAGTTTGCGATAAACATCACCGGGAAGATAGCGTAACATTTTCTCGTTGTTGAACACATACTTGCCAAAATACTCCGAGGGACGTTCTTTAGGCAAAGCCACATCAAGGGGTTTCTTACCAAAAGCAGCCTCTACGACTCTGAATCTCAGTGTTGACATAATATTATCTGATATTTAATTTTTATATTTCTAATTCCAAACGTTATACTACAAGGCATACAGCCGAGCGTCGCATACAAAATGCCGCACACTCTGTGTTGCATAATTCTATTAATGTGCGAAATTACGATATTATTTTGATTTATGCGTTTATATAGCAAACTTTGCGAAGCTTGAATTTTTACGTGTGTTTTATTTTAACGAAAAAAGAATTTACCAATGAAGTTGTAAAGCAAATCATGACTTTCAATTCCATGAAAAAGCATACCGTAGTCAAACGGTCTTCTTTAATTTATTATTCGTATTGGCCATTTACTATTTTCTTAACGGTATTACTTTTTTTTGAACGTAAAATATAGATTTTGTCATTCGGCAAATCTTCTAACTCATCCCAAGCTTTGTCTTTATACAACAGTACCCCTTCTATCGTATACACATCATATCCTTCGCCACCGTTTCCTCCGGTAATATTCTCTACACCCAACGGATTTTCGAATGAAATTTCCGCAGCTGGTGAATCAACATATCTTGCGGCCTTGGCAATTACTTTGAAAGTAGGATGCTTCACTAAACCAACTGTTGTCAAATCCATGAAATTATACGATACATCCTGCGTTTTTACAAGCGTCTCGCCATCGTAAACTTCTACGCAGTACGTTTCTGCTTCTTCAACCGGATTCCACATTAACACTCTGCTTCCGTCTTTGTTTTGAATGGATAAATTTTCGGGCTTTTCCAATATTCCGTCTGCCATATAGCAAAAAGACACAACGCCATTACTCTCTGAAATGGAAGTAATGTACTTTCCCAATGATCCGCCTCTGTATGGTGCAAATGCAGGCGTCGTATAATCGCTCATTGAAGTATTTTCCGTTATACCCGGGAACAAATCGCCTTGATAATCAGACGGCAACGCCTGGTTTTCCTTAACAAGTTTTCCGTCAGCAGGAATAATAGTCATGCGTTGGTGTGCCGCGTCATTATTTACTTCATTATCCGCCCACGCACCATAGCTGTAGTCCACATGCATAATCAACAACCCTGAACCAAGCGTTTTCGGGAACCACGTTGACGGTTGCCTGTTTTCCAGGATATAATACTCGCTGCGTGTGTCATCGTTATCATTCAGAATATAGTACGCATTTTGCGACTCTGAACCAAGCGCGTTAACGTGACATAACTGTTTCTTCGTTTCAAGTGTATCAATACTAAGCCAGCCCATAAATTCCCTTTCATAAGCCGTATATCCAACGGGTATCTTCCCGTTTGCCCAATATTGCCCGTAGTCCATTATAGACCAAAAACTAAGTCCAAAGATGTCAGTGCTTTCGTTCGTGTTGTAAAAGTCCGGCAAACCTAAGAAATGCGAAAATTCATGGCAAAACACTCCTATCCCGTCCAACTCGTAAACAGACTCGGAACTGTTGTAAAAAAGTTCATTGGTTACAAGGTACGAAGAGATAGTACCTCCTTTTGTAATAATCGTCCGCGATGAAAATTTTGCCCATACGGCATTTTCTTCATCCGAAGATTGCTCGCCCACTCCGGCATACACGATACTCACTACAGGTATCCGGCCGTCTCCGTTGCTATACTTTGAGAAGTCCACGCCCGAGGACTCTGCTTTTTCAACAGCTTCGCTTACCATTTCGTCAAGGTGTACATCGTTGTAAAATCCGTCATTCTGTCCGTAATAACTACGGTTATTTGAAAGAGTGATTACTCCTACTATATCGAATGTAGGCGTATACTTACCCATACTCTGCGACACGAAATAATCACGCACACTGCCGCGCCCGCCATTACCAGTATAATTCTCCGCATTAAAATAGTCTTGGTACGTTGCGGTTACATTGTCGACAGTAAACTTTATATCTGAATATTGCACCAAAATCACAGGAATAAGCGGGCTGCCGAACTGATCACGCCCCAAACTTCGAGAACTAACGCCTTGCCTGCCACGAAGTCGTTTTGCTTCAACAGTTATTTCCGCTGCACGCACTCCGTATCTCTCAAGCCAAACTCGTTCATCCCTACTGCGGTCATTCACATCATGTGCCAAAAACTTTCCTGTTGTGAATCCCGAAACTGTATCTTGCCAAACGTAACAGTAAACACCAGAAGCATTTTTGATTACGACGTAATCGTCAGACGTAATATAATATGAAATATGTTCATCGCCACCCTTCACGAGTGTTACTTTAGTGCCATCGGGCTGGGATACAAGAATTTTAATCCTTAAAGCTGGCGAGGCTACCATACTTACATTATATAATAAAACAAGAAAAAGCAGAATCATCATCTGCTTAACAAAAATAATAAAAAACAAGTGATAGCCGGAGCAGGAAAAAGAGAAGCATTCCGGGGCTTGAATTAAAGGAGAAGAGAAAATTATGTTAGAAAAAATGAGTGAAATGATTGCAGAGCAGTTAAATTGTGATGCAGCAGGAATTACTGCTGAAACTTCTTTCAAGGATGATCTTGGCGCAGATTCACTTGACCTGTTTGAGCTGGTTATGGCTCTTGAGGATGAGTACAATGTTGAGATTCCGGCAGAGGAGCTTACAGATCTGAATACAGTTGGAGATGTAATCGAGTATCTTAAAAACAAAGGTGTGGAAGCATAAGCAGGAATTAAGAGATCCTCTGGGACAATGGTGTCTCAGGGGATTTTTCTGTGTATAGGGAAGACGGGGGATTCCGTCGGAAAACCTATGGACATTTTGAAGGCTTTAGGTATATAATATCACCTATAATGAGAAACAACAAAACGAGGAGAAAAGAAATGACAAAGATCAGAACAAGATTTGCACCGAGTCCTACAGGAAGAATGCATGTGGGTAACTTAAGAACAGCTCTTTATGCTTATTTGATCACAAAACATGAAGGCGGAGATTTTATCCTTCGTATTGAAGATACAGACCAGGAACGTTATGTGGAGGGAGCCGTAGATATTATTTACCGTACCCTTGAGAAAACCGGACTTATCCATGATGAGGGACCGGATAAAGACGGCGGATTCGGTCCGTATGTACAGAGTGAGCGTCAGGCAACAGGCATGTACCTGAAATATGCAAAACAGCTTATTGAGCAGGGAGATGCATACTACTGCTTCTGCGGCAAGGAAGAACCAAGCTACGCCAAATGCGGCGCGGGGCATTACGTTTGCGATGCATGCCACGCCAGGCAGGCCATAGAATCAATAATGCGCTACTGTGCCGCTGCCGCCGGGCGCGATGGTAAAAATGTCCTTACCCTGCAAAATGGCGGGGATAACGTCTACCTGTACGGTAGTCGGCTTTTCAATGCCGCATTCGTTGATCGCCTTTACCGTTTTTTCGCTTAAGCCCAAATCGAGAAAATTCATTTTATTTATCCGTTTTAAAAAAATTAACCTTGTCCGTATTATCTATTTTTTGCTTTAAGAGTCAACCTTATAATGCCGCAAAAAAAACAGGCTGCGGAATGTCCGCGGCCTGTAAAAGCGCGTCGTTTAAATTTAAACGCGGCCGTAAACGTCTTCCAGACGGACGATGTCGTTTTCATCCAGGTTATCGCCGGCCTGAACTTCGATAAATTCGACGTCGCTGTCGGTGGCGTTTTCGATCCGGTGTTTGGTTTCGACCGGAATGAAAACGTGTTCGTCGGTCTTTTTGGTCAAAACTTCGTCGCCCAAGGTAACCAAAGCGGTGCCTTTGACAATGATCCAGTGTTCGGCCCGGTGGTGGTGCAGCTGAAGCGAAAGTTTTGATCCCGGCGTTACTTTGATTCTTTTGACACAGAAAGTTTCACCGCAGTCAATGACTTCCCAGGTGCCCCAGGGGCGGTTGTCTTTGTCTCCTCTTTTGTATGCATTGGCCATTTTTTTGCTCCCAATTAAAAAATTGTACTTGATGAAAATCATAAGATTTTGTATACTGATAAATTAGAGATATTCTTGAAATGA
>URSZ01000059.1 GCA_900550635.1 uncultured Prevotella sp.
AATATACGATGAAGACGTAAAGGATTGTCCTACGTTCAAACAGGTAGCAAGGGACATAGCGGCTATCTTTGTAAACAGCGATATAGCCGGTTTCAATTCCAACTATTTCGATGTTCCAATGCTCGTAGAGGAAATGCTGCGCGCAGGAATCGATTTCGACATAACAAAATGCAGGCTTATAGATGTGCAAAACATTTATCATAAGTTAGAACAACGCACTTTGTCTGCCGCATATAAGTTTTATTGCGGCAAAAACCTTGAAGACGCTCATTCTGCGCAAGCAGATACACGCGCTACATACGAGGTTTTAAAAGCGCAATTGGACAAGTATCCCGACAAGCTGAACAACGACGTACAGTTTCTTTCTTCTTTCTCAAAGATGAATGACAATGTAGATTTTGCGGGGCGAATAATATATAATGACAAACATATACCCGTTTTCAATTTCGGAAAATATAAAGGACAAAGCGTTGAAGATGTTTTGGCTCGCGACCCCGGATATTACGGCTGGATGATGCAAGGCGATTTTCCGCAAAACACCAAACAGGTCTTAACTAAATTGCGCTTAAAGGCAATAGGAAAATGATGTCGCTAAAAGGGAAACGAATAGTACTCGGTATTACAGGAAGCATAGCAGCGTATAAGGCTTGTGTGCTTATAAGAGAGTTAATCAAGGCCGGTGCAGAGGTGCAGGCTGTAATGACGCCATCAGCAAAAGAATTTATAACACCCCTTACAATATCTACTCTGACACACAAGCCTGTGATTAGTGAATTCTTTGACCGTCGTGACGGTTCGTGGCACAGTCACGTAGATATAGGGTTATGGGCCGACGCCATGATAATAGCTCCTGCTACTGCCTCTTCTATTGCAAAAATGGCTAATGGCGTTGCCGATAATATGCTTATTACTACTTATCTGTCAATGCGCGCCCCTGTGTTTGTCGCTCCGGCAATGGATGTGGATATGTTTTCCCACACGGCAACACAGAAAAACATCAAAACTTTACGTTCTTATGGGAATATAATAATAGAGCCGGAAACCGGAGAACTGGCTAGCGGGCTTGAAGGTAAAGGACGTATGGAAGAACCTGCAGTGATTGCAAAGTCGCTTGAAGCTTATTTTAAATCACAGAATCAGTTGAAAGGTAAACGAGTGCTAATCACCGCAGGACCGACATACGAAAAAATAGATCCTGTACGTTTTATTGGTAACTATTCCTCAGGCAAAATGGGGTATGCGCTTGCAGAAGAATGCGCTGAACGCGGAGCGGAAGTTGAACTTGTGAGTGGCCCGGTAAGTATAAATCTTAATAGGGCAAATATACATATTACGAAGGTAGAAAGCGCAGCACAAATGTATGCCGCCGCTGTAAATGCATTCCCCAAAACGGACATCGCCATTCTTTGTGCAGCCGTTGCTGATTTTACTCCGCGTGAAACCAAAGACGTAAAAATAAAACGTGAAAAAGGGGATATGGCAATCCAGCTAGTTCCGACAAAAGACATAGCGGCTGAATTGGGACGAATGAAAAAAGAGTCACAATTTATGGTAGGATTTGCACTTGAGACGAATGATGAAACCAACAATGCAATAAATAAATTAAAAGCAAAAAAATTAGACTTCATCGTACTGAATTCTCTTAATGACAAAGGAGCAGGATTTTCAGTAGATACAAATAAAATCACTATAATATCAGATACTTCAAAATATGAATACTCATTAAAACCGAAACGCGAAGTTGCAAAAGATATAATTGATAAGATATGCGAACTATACAAATAATTTTCATTTGCTGCATTACTATCATATCTGTTCCGACAGCCTTGTCGGCACAAGAACTTTTGGCAAGCATTAATATAAACCACAGTAAGATTCAAGGAACTAACACAAACGTTTTTAGCGATTTGGAAACAAATATTACTGAGTTTATGAATGACCGCAAGTGGACAGGCCAGCAGTATAATGAAAATGAGCGTATACGTTGCACTTTCAATATCACTTTAAATACATACGACGAAACTCGTGGCTCGTTTAATGGCTCATTACTTTTGCAAGTAATCAGACCTGTTTTTAACTCTTCATATAATACGGTTGAATATAGCGTAAAAGACGAAGATTTTGATTTTACTTACAGGGAATTCGACAAGTTAGAGTTTAGGGTAGACCAAATCAATAATGATTTAACAGCCCTGCTTGGTTATTATGCTTATTTAATAATAGGTATCGACAATGATACTATGTCGCCCGAAGGCGGTACGGAATTTTTAAAGACCGCGCTTGACATCGCTAATTCTGCGCAAAGTTTAAGCGGAAAGGGTTGGAAGACAACAGGAAGTGACAACAACCGTTATGCTTTGATTTCTGATATGTTAGATGGCAGTATGTCTCCATTTCGCAAATTGCAATACGTTTATCACAGAGAAGGTTTGGATGTAATGGCTCAAAATGCAGAAACGGGGCGTGCTAAAATAACAGAAGCCATAGAGCTATTGAACCAAGCACATAAGAACAAAACGTTAAGCAAGCTTCCGCAATTATTCACGGAATACAAACGTGATGAATTAGTAAACATATATACCGGACAAGGTACATCGCAAGAAAAAGAGAAGATTTATAACACACTATCTTCGATAAACGCTTCATATAATACTTATTGGCGTAAATTATCCAAATAATGCTTCTTAAACTTCATATAAGCAAATACGCACTTATTGATAATACGGATATAGATTTCTATCCGGGTTTTTCTGTTATAACCGGAGAAACCGGAGCGGGAAAAAGCATTCTTTTAGGAGCGATAAATTTGCTATTGGGAGAACGCGCGGATGTTCGTGCAATAAAAGCCGGAGCACAAAAGTGCGTAGTTGAGGCTGTTTTTAAATCAGACAGTATAGAAACGGCTAATTTCTTTCGTGAAAACGATTTAGATTTTGTTGACGGAGAATGTATAATACGCAGGGAAATCTCGTCCAGCGGTAAAAGCAGGGCTTTCATAAACGACACACCTGTAACATTGTCGCAAATGAAAGAACTTGGAAGAAATCTAATTGATATACACTCGCAACATCAAAACCTCTTATTAAAGGGTTCAGATTTTCAATTAAGTGTCCTGGATTGTGTTGCAGAAAACTTCTCCATGCTTTCAAAGTATAAAGAAGCATATGGCCGTTATAAGAAATGTGCCATAGAACTTGCAAGTTTAAAAGAAGCCATAAGGCAAAAGCAGGAAGACGAAGACTATTTACGCTATCAGTTAGAACAATTCGATGAAGCCAGGTTGAAAGATGGCGAACAAGAAGAACTTGAACAAGAACAACAAAAACTTTCACACATAGAGGAAATAAAAGAAACGCTAAGTGAGGTCTGCAATGCTTTCGATAATGAAGAACAGAATGTGACAGACCTGCTTTCGAAAAGTAGCCAACAACTATCGCGTGTTTCAAAATATTATCCTGAAGCACAACCGTTAAGCGAACGTATGGATAGTGTTGGTATAGAATTGAAAGACATAATAGAAGAACTCAAATCGAAATTAGACTATGACGATTACGATCCGTCACGTCTCAAAGAAATAGACGAACGTTTATCTCTTATTTACGATTTAGAAAGGAAGCATAAGCTTAACAGCATTGCAGAATTAATATTAAAAGCAGATAAAATCAGAGAACAAATATCTTTAATAGACGACGCAGACGAAATCGTAGCAAAAAAGGAAAAAGAATTCGATTCTCTGGAAAAGCAATTAAGAGAATATGCTTTGAAGTTATCCGTGTCCAGGAAAAAGGCAGCTAAAGTCTTGTCAGGCGAAATGCAGCGACGCCTTGCACCATTAGGTATGCCAGACCTGAGATTTGAAATAGAAATCAAAGATTTAAAAGAACTTTCATATACTGGTACAGATAACGTAAAATTCTTATTTAGCGCAAACAAAAACGCACCTTTAAGGGACATTTCTGAAATTGCTTCTGGTGGAGAAGTGGCGCGTGTTATGTTGTGTTTAAAAGCTATTCTATCGAATGTAGAAGGATGTTCTACTATTGTATTCGACGAAATAGATACGGGTGTGTCCGGAAGAATTGCAGAACAGATGGCATGCACCATGCAAGAAATGAGCCAAGGTAGCAGGCAAGTTATAAGTATTACACATTTGCCGCAAATTGCCGCATACGGAAAATACCATTATCATGTATATAAGACAGACGAACAAGATACTACTATTTCGAAGATAGAACTTCTTTCGCCCGAACAAAGAATTAACGAGATAGCATATATGCTTAGCGGCAAAAACATAACGGACGCTGCCGTCAAGAATGCAAAAGAATTATTAGAAAATAGAATTGTAAAATAAATCTCCAATATGAACAAATTATCTATTCCGTTTATATTATCGTTGTTTTTCTATATATCTCCAATTAACGCAAAGGTGCCCAAGGTCGTTTCAAAAAGCGCAAAAGCACTGGCCAAGGTAGTGACATACAATAAAGCAGGCGATTTAATAGGGAATTCGGTTGCATTCTTTGCCGGCCAGTCGAATGAGGCATACTCAGAATACGAAATATTTAAAAATGCCACTCGCGCTGAGGTTATCGACGCGTCGGGTAAGAAGATTGAAGTTAAAAGAATCTGTGGAGCAGACGAGATATACGATGTCATAAAATTTACTACAGAATCAGCTCCAAAGCAATCGCTCGAAATAGCGGAAAAAGCAGAAGTGCAGGGAAGTAAAGTTTATATAATATCTTCAGCAACCACAAAAAAAGCTGTAACCGTAGATGCAGAGATTTCTGATGTAAAGGCTGTTAATGGAGGTTCATATTATACACTTAAATCCGAATATAAAGAACAATATGTAGGTACTCCGGTATTAAATGCCGAAGGACAAGTTATTGGTATAGTACAGCGAAATGCAGACAGCAACGATAAAAACATATATGCAATCAGTGCCGATTTTGCAAGCAAACTATCTGTTAAAGCGCTTTCCTATGGTGACGCAGCGCTTAATGTCATAAATATCCCCAAACAACTTCCAACCGAAGAAAAGGAGGCTACGACTTATTTATATATGTTGTCTCAAACAACAGCAGATTCATTGCTTTATTCAATTGCCTTGAATGACTTTATAGAGCAACATCCGCAAAGTGCAGACGGATACATCGAAAGAGCTAAATTTTACGGATCAACAAATAGATATACAGAATGTGAGAATGATATTAACCGCGCAATCGAACTTTCTGAAAACAAAGATAATCCGCATTACGTATTTAGCAAGATAATATATCAGAACAGCCTTTATAATTCAACGAAAGCGCAAGCTGCCGGTTGGTCATTAGAGCGTGCGGTTTCTGAAGCACAGGCAGCATATGCTGCAAATCCTTTACCAATTTATCAGTTACAACAAGGAGACTGCTACTTTGGAATGAAAGATTACGCAAAAGCGGCAGAATGCTATGGACAGGTAAATCGTTCGTCCATCTCGTCGCCGGAGACTTTCTTTTACGAAGCAAAAGCCAAGGAGAATCTAAAAGCTCCGACCGATGAAATTATAGTTTTGCTCGATTCCGCTATTGCACGCTTCGCAAAACCGTATGATAAAAAAGTTGCACCTTATCTGTGGGAACGCGCAGAATTGTTGAATGTTGCGGGTAAATATCGTGAAGCAGTATTGGATTATAAAGAATATGAGCACGTTGTTGGGTTCAACAATCTGAATGACAATTTTTATTACCGTCGTGAGCAGGCTGCAGTGGAGGGGAAAATGTACCAACAGGCTATAGACGACATAAACCGCGCAATAGCCTTGAAGCCGAACGATTACTTTTATAATGTAGAGAGAGCTTCTTTAATGGTGCGTCTTGGCATGTTCGAAGAAGCAATACGGTCGGCCAACAAAGCCATACAGCTTAACAATGAAGGAACAGATGCATACCGTATAATCGGAATTGCTTATGGGGAAAGCAAACAAAAGAAATTGTGCATAGAGAATCTTGAAAAGGCCGTAGAACTTGGTGACGAGCATGCACAAGAATTGCTCGACCAATATAAATAAAAATTATGTCTGAGATATTTTAAATTAGGTCAGACATATTTTAAAATATCTCAGACATAATTTTATTTTGCCCTTATTCCCGGCTTCGACACTTTTTGCAAAATTACATCATTTGCCCACGCGCTCGTTGAACATCTTCCTGTCAGGGGCGGATAGTCTTATTTCATCTAATCTTTTTGGAGAGTTGTGATCATTAAGAAAATAGATTTCTCCGGGAATATAACGGTTGTCCGCAAAAGAATGGCGCGAACCGTTAAGATTGGTTGAAACTCCCCCTATGTCCAACATGGTGTAGAATACGCTGACGCTTGTAGAAACGAACTTCATACGGTTGCTGTTGAGAGCCTGTGGAATTTCTTTGTACTTATCGCAATACTCTTGTGACAACCACACCAGCAGCGGAACATGCAACTGATAATACGATGGAACAGGAGAAGAATGCAGAAATGCATTGCTTCCGTTGTCAAAAATGTCCTCACCGTGGTCTGATGTGTACAACATGGCCGAATATCCTGCATTGTTTTTCAATAATTGTATTAACCCGTAAAGAAACTTGTCAGTGTAACGTATGGTATTATCGTACGCATTTACAAGGCATTCTTTGTTCTTTATTTCTGCTCCCATTCTGTCGTCCGGTTTAAAATAACCGGAGTCGGGAAGATACCTTTCATTGTATTTGAAATGCGAGCCATAGGTATGTAAAACGATAAACAGTTTGCCTTCGTACCGGGCAATTTCTTCACGAACGTAATCCAAAAGTTTCATGTCCGGAGAATTATGTTTCTTTTTTTCTCCGATTAAATCGTCTTTTATAAACACACAAGTATCGGCTTCCATACCAAAAAAGTCAATGAAAGAATGATTACGGGCTTGGTTTGAATAGAATGCAGTACGGAAACCGGCTTCCTTGAATGCGGTTATTATGCTTTTCTGATAATATATATGGTTGAAATTTACAGCCGAAACCGAAGACAATAGCATGGGCACACTTTTATGCGTCGTATTCGACTGTGAAAAAGCATAAGGAAATGCAATTAGTCCTTTTACGTTCTTCAGTAAAGGATTCGTATTCCTGTTATATCCATAAATCTCCCAGTTGTCAGCCCTTGCAGTTTCACCTATGACAAGCACGTAAATTTCGCGTTCGTTCTTATCGTGTGTCGATTTTGCATTATAGCGGAAATTGCGTGATGACTCATGATAATTTGAGGTGTAATACATTCTTTCTGCCGACAAGTACATGTTGTAGCAAACGTTAAGCGGGAATATGTCTGCCTTTAAGCTAAACGTTGGCACAAACAAATAGCTCATAAACACGAAAGGAATAACTGCAAGAAATAAGATAGCTGCCGATTTCCTGCATTTTTTTAGCAGCCTTTGGTCTATTTGTATTTTTTGTCGCATTATAACGAAGCCCCATATCAAAATAGGGACATAAAGCAATATTACTATAACTACTCCCAAAGCGATGTTCCCTAATAGCTCCAAGGCCTCTCCCGAATTTGTGGTAACTACGTTCAGGAACATATCGACTGATATTATTCCGTTTCCAAACAAATACAGCAGAACAAGTTGGAATGCACAAAGGAAAACAACCGGCAATAGTAGCCATACGTTTCTTCCTACATTGTGACTAACCGTCAGTATTCCCAAATAAAAGGCAATGGGCAACGCCATATTGCAAACGCATACAAGTAAATGCAAATGTTCCGTAAAACAAAGCAATGCGTTTGGTATGAGTAATACTACAAGCGATAATATTAATAGGTTCTTGGGCTTGTAAAGCCCATTTAGAAATTTATGGTATGTTTTTTTGTATCCTTTCATGATGGTAAATGTTATTAGAATGCCTCGTTAATTTGGAAAAGAAAGCCGCTTTGCCCGCTTTTGCCAAAACCATAGTCCAAGCGTACATTCACGTCTTTTTTAAACTCCCAGCGGTAGCCAATGCCATAATTGGGAAGAACGCGCTTTATATTTAATTTCTCAAACGAATTGAATACGCTTCCTGCTCCAATCCACGCTACTATGCCGTTTCTTTTCCATATATGCTGACGAAGTTCAATTTGCCCTTCTATCTTATGTTTGTCTCTGTACCGGCCTTCATAATATCCGCGCATGGAATATGAGTTTCCCAATAATGCCATCATAGCCCAAGGTGGATTTCCTGTATTAAAAACGCCGCGCACTTCTGACGCGAAAGTGCACCCACGCCAAAGCGGTGTGTAAGCGCGCACGTTTAGGTCTGTTGTTGTTAAGGCGTAATCGTTCCACAGCCACTTAGGACGGAAGCATTGTGAAAGGTTTGCATACCAACCTTTATGAGGGTTTGTAATTACATCTCGGGAGTCATATACAACCGACCAGCCTAAGCCGAAGTTTATTGTTTTTAAGTCCATCCCGTTCAGCAGTTCAGGCCGCCGCAGTTTACTGCCTTTTACAAAATCGTACGATAATTTAGGTCCTAAATACAGGTTGTCGATAATCTTTATCAGGAAATTTACTTCAATTTCAGCTTGCCACCGCTCCATTTTGGTCTTGTTTGAATCTTTATTTCCCATATCGTAACCAATACCCCAAAAGTAACTGGGGAATGAGTAAAAGCGAAGGTTATAATCCAATCTGAACCTGTCCTTTGGAAATATGTGGTTCCCTCTTATGCCTAACATATAAAAGCCTACTGTAGAAACGTCGCCAAACAAGGAGACGTTCGAAGGTGACAGCAAAGAATCTTTCATGTCTGTTTTATACAGTCCCGCAGCTACAAGTCCTAATCCTAATTTTGTATCTTCGCTGTAATGAGGACCTCCTATTATACTGAAATCAAATTTCTTTTGTTTTTTATTCTTGTTAGCGTCATTAAAGTATGAAAGAAATCTGTCGAACAGGCTTTTCTTTTTCTTTACGGTTGCATTAGTGTCCGGTAAGTTCGGCTTAATTTCAGGATGACAAATCTCCCCGCAAGTTGTTGTGGATACACGTGTTGCCTTTAATTGTACCAACGGCAAAACCATTGATATCATTATAATCAGGGTTGTACTTTTCACCATAAGTAATCAGTAAACGAGTCTCACATTATCCACCCACAGCGTATTTCCCGGAGAACCTATATAAGCTCCTCCGTCGCTTGAAGAGAATTGCAATAACAAATGCGTAGGTGTTTCGTCGGACGAAGCCCAGCCTGTTTCTTTTACAAGGACGTGTTCGCCTTTACTGTTACGGGCATAATCGGTTGAACGGAGCGCCATCGTGCTGGGGTCGTATTTGGGATTATTTCTAATATCGCCATATAGGATTTCATAGGTAGCGTCCTTTTGCCAACCGTTCGTTGTTGTTCCATATTTAACAACCATAGTGCCCACCCGCAAGGCTGTTATATTGCCGTTTGAATCTTCCGTCCGTTTTTGCAGGAATAAAACGGTTATTCCATGGTCCTTTCCTTTTACTGTGCTTCTTCCGCTGAATCCTGTCAACTTTATTCTGTCTTTCTCTCCTGAAAGTTTCATTCTGTAATCATATCTTATAGCTTTAGGTCTTTTATTGAATTTAATTCCCCAGTTCATTGCTTTGGGGCCTTCCTTTGTACCGGTAATAGGTTCTTTCATGTCGCCCAGAAAGATAGACCCCGCTGCAAGCACGTTAATGTTTATCAGCCCCAACACTTTGACTTTTTCTATATGGGTTTCCATTTTCACGCAAAAGCCGTTGTCGTGCCGGTCCTTATATACGGTATTGTTGGTTTTTACAATGCCCGAAACTTTGGCCATAACGTTTGACGTTCCCCATGGCGAGCCGCCCATGTTTACGTATGGCTTGTTTCCTTCTATAGTTTTGTCGGGCCCGATTTCGTAGAGGGTTTTGGTTTTACCGCCAATGATGGCCGATTCGTGGATATGCCTTGTTATCCAATGTTCCATATCGCCGAACTTTATCAGTTCTTCCTTTTCCCCGGCTGTCTGGGCGAACGAAACAGCTGCATTGAAAAATATAAAGTTCAACACTAATATATTCGCAAGCGTTCTGTTCATACCTCTGTTTTGGTAATAATTTTTGTTATTTAGTTTTCTGCAAGTGCAAAGATATGGCTTTTTATTAGCAATTGCGCTTTTTAGTGAGTTTAATATTAAGATAGTGTTAAGATAGATTAAAATTGCGGGTGTTATATGGTGAACTGCGGCAAGTTTGTTGCCATATCCTTAAAAATGGAATGATAGAACATGTATGCAATCTGTCAAAATTCACGTAGAATTTTGCTGTGGCGGGGGGGATTGATATGCGGCGCGGCAGCAGTAAGATTTGCTTGTCTTTCTTTGTCCTCGTTTTTGCCCCGGTTTTCAATCGGGTTTTCAGAGGATAAAAAATATGTCTGACATATTTTGAATTATGTCAGACATATTTTAAAATACAAGGCACATATTTTCTCTTTGCTCCTACGTCGGGTTTATGTGCTGAAAATCAGTTTTCACTTTTTAGGGTAGAAAAAGGCCTTTTCCTGTACCGGGTTTTCCTTTGTTTTGGGCACAAAAAACGCAACGCTTAAAACTTTTGTCAACTTATAGTTCAATGAGAAAATAGTGTTTGCAAAAGGACTTTTACAGCTTGTCTTTAGTTGATAAGGCTGTTAATCTCGTCCATGAAGCGTTGTCCCAGCGCATTTGCTTCTTCAGCCGTATGCGCTTCGGTATAGACGCGTATAATAGGCTCAGTGTTGCTTTTGCGCAGGTGCACCCACTTGTCGGGAAAATCAATTTTCACTCCGTCTATTGTTGTAACATTGTCGCCTTGGTATTTGTCTTTTATCTTTTCGAGAACTGTATCCGGATTCGTACCGGGAGTCAGGTCGATACGGTTTTTTGCCATCTCGTAACACGGATACATGTCACGCATTTCGGATGTCTTTTTTCCCAACTTGGCCAAATACGTCAGTATTAAAGCAATGCCAACCAATGCGTCGCGTCCGTAATGTGCGGCAGGGTATATCACTCCGCCATTGCCTTCTCCTCCAATTATCGCGTTGGTATCTTTCATCGCTGTAACCACATTTACTTCGCCCACGGCGGCAGGAGTGTATTTGCAACCGTACTTTTCGGTAACGTCCCGCAATGCTCTTGTGGAAGAAAGGTTCGAAACAGTGTTTCCTGGAGTGTGTTGCAGGATATAGTCGGCCACTGTTACCAGCGTGTACTCTTCGCCATACATTTTTCCGTTTTCATCAATTATGGCAAGACGGTCCACGTCCGGGTCAACTACAAAGCCGATATTGAAATCGCCGTCGGCAACAAGTTTCATTATGTCGCCTAAGTTTTTGGCAAGCGGCTCCGGATTGTGTTTGAAATCACCTGTAGGCTCCAAATACAATCCTTTGTAGGATTCAACGCCTAACTGTTCAAGAAGTTTTGGAAGTATGATTCCTCCTACGCTGTTCACCGTATCGAGGGCAACGCGGAAATGTGCGTTTTTTATGGCGTCAACGTCAACAAGTTCTAACGACTTAACCAAATCGATGTGCTTTTGGTCATACGAATTATCTTCGCGATACGAACCCAAGTGGTCAACATCAGCATAGTCGTATATGCCTGATTCTGCAATCTTAACGACCTCTTCGGCTTCATCCTTATTTAGAAATTCGCCATTTTCGTTTAGCAACTTGAGTGCGTTCCATTGACGTGGGTTGTGGCTTGCTGTAAGTATTATGCCGCCATCGGCTTTTTCCATTGTTACAGCTAACTCTGTTGTGGGGGTAGAAGCCAGCCCAATATCAACCACATCATATCCCATGCCCATGAGCGTTCCGCATACAACCTTCGAAACCATCTGCCCGGAAATCCTGGCATCGCGGCCGACTACTATTTTATTTGAGCCGTTTGTTATGCTGCGTCGGCGCAACGTTGCATAGGCCGATACGGATTTTACAATATCAAGCGGGTTTAATGTGTCTCCCGGTTTACCGCCTATTGTCCCGCGAAACCCTGAAATACTTTTTATAAGAGTCATATTATTGTTAACGGTTTGTTACTCTAAACTTTTTTCTTATTACCACAGTACAGTTGAATGGCCCTGACGTGTAATCAACTGTACCGCCTTCGATACTTACTGTTGAGGCCGAGGTAGTAGATTGCCCCGACGCATTATATTTTGCATTGAAAACCAAAGTGTATTGTCCTGGTGTGGACGGAGCTGTGAAAACACAAGTAGGATTGGACTTGTCGTTGTCGTAAAACAGATTTTTGTTGCTTTCAATGTTCAAATCCTCTGTCGTTCCTTCAACACTCCATGAGTAGGAGGTGCGGTCGAGGAGTTTGCCTTTCTTGTATTGCACTGCGGTGGCCGTGATACGTTCGCCGGGAAATATTTCCTCAGGCGTGAAAGTTACATTCGAGAACTTCGGTGAAACCGATTTATACTCGTCGCCGTCCTCTGAACATGAGACAGAGAAGGTACTTGCAAACGCCAGTAAGGCAACGGCTAACAGATTGATAGATTTTTTCATTTTTTACATGGTGTTTAATTGGTTAACAAAGTTCGTAAAAAAAGCGTTCATACATACAAAACAGTTGCAAAAAAATAATTTTGGCGCAGAAAATTAACTTAAAACAGCCGTTAAACAATTAAATTTTTACCGAGTAAAAATTTGCTGCAGACCTATGCCGAATAGCTAATAAAAGCACGGTATTCTTGCGTATTAAGCAATATAATGGTATCTTTGCACCTGATTAATTATGTAAATATGCGAAATAGTAACTCGGGTCTGTTTCTGGGCGTTGTAATCTCGTTGCTGTTATATTCATGCGGAGACTACAATAAAATAATGAAGGCTGATTACAGTTACCGCTACGAGGCTGCAAAACAATATTATGCAGACGGCCAATACACAAAAGCGGTAGTGCTCCTCCAAGATGTTATATCTGTTTTGAAAGGCACGGATAAAGGTGAGGAGTCATTATTCCTTTTGGGCATGAGTGCATACAAGGCTCGCGATTACGAAGCTTCCGGTAATTTTTTCAAAAAGTATTTCCAGACTTATACAAAAGGCTTGTATACAGAAGACGCACGTTACTATAACGCCATGTCATTATATAATAGCATACCGGAACCGAAACTCGACCAAACCGGAACATACGAAGCCGTTACGGCTTTTCAGAATCTTTTGGACTTGTATCCCACGGGAATATATGCTAAAGAATCCCAAGACAAGATATTCAAGTTGCAGGACAGATTGGTTGAAAAGGAATATCTGTCGGCTAAGACCTATTTTGATCTCGGAAGTTATTTCGGAAACTGTTCATACGGAGGAAGCAATTACGAGGCATGTATTATTACGGCCGAAAACGCCTTGAGGGAATATCCTTATACCTCTCGACGTGAAGAATTCGCGATAATGATTCTAAGAGCTAAATACCAGTTGGCCTTGCATAGCATAAAGGCAAAGGAATTGGAACGTATGGAAGCTACAACTGAAGAATATTATGCTTTTGCCAACGAATTTCCCGAGTCGAAATACTTGGATGAAGCAAAGGCTATATTTGATAATGCCACTAAAAGAACAAAAAAAATAACAAAAGAATAATTTAAGTTTAAAATGGATTACAGAAAAAGCGATGCGCCCGTAAATACTCAGACGCGCAACATCTTGGATTTTTGCAAAGGTACGGATAATATTTATGAAAGCGTTGTGATAATGTCGAAACGTGCAAATCAAATATCTGTTGCTATGAAAACCGACT
>URSZ01000060.1 GCA_900550635.1 uncultured Prevotella sp.
GCGCTCATAGCGCTCGAGGGCGGGAAAATGAAGGAAATGCCCGTGCGCCACTACCCGCGCCAGAACGGCGTGTCGAAATACCACCTGGCCAACCGGCTGGTAAAACCGTTCCTCGACTGTTTTGCCTACCGCTGGATGAAAAGCCGTTACATACGCTACACCATCGACAGCAACAACGTCAACGTATGACACACGCCGCGCAATGGCCATGCGCCGGCACACCGCCGGCAAAATGCCGCAGAAAGTAAACAAGCAAACACCTACAATACAGTCCCCCTAAATGAGCTCCGCCTTAATATTCGCCATAGGTTTCGTAGCGCAAGGCTTTTTCTCGGCCCGCATGCTGCTGCAATGGATACTCTCAGAGAAACGCCACGAGATAGTGTCGCCCGTGATATTCTGGGCATGCAGCCTTGTGGGCAGCGTGTTGCTGTTCTTCTACGGCTGCCTGCGCAATGACTTCTCTATCGTGCTCGGCCAGCTTATATCCTACTACATATACATCTGGAATCTCGACATAAAAGGCGTGTGGCCAAGGATTCCGCTTGCCGTCCGCGTGGTGTTGTTCGCCCTGCCCATAGCAGCTGTGTCTTACCTCTTGGGAGACGCGGAACACTACGTCGAGAGCTTCTTCCGCAACGACAAGATACCCGTGTGGCTCATCGTGTACGGCTCGGCGGGGCAGGTAATATTCACCCTTCGCTTCATCTACCAGTGGTATTACTCCTATCGCCGCCACATGTCGATTCTGCCCATAGGCTTCTGGGTAATAAGCCTCGTAGGTTCGGGCATAATAGTGAGCTACGCCATATTCCGCCTCGACCCCGTGCTGATACTCGGGCAGTCGGTGGGATTCATCACCTACACCCGCAACATAATGATAGGCACCAAGGAGAACAAGAAAAAAATAGCCCCCGAAAATGAAAACCCGAAAGTGTAAAATAAACAGGGGTTCGGAGCAAATAAAAAATATGTGCCTTGTATTTTAAAATATGTCTGACATAATTCAAAATATGTCAGACATATTTTTTACCACCTCCAAACCCGCATGAAAACTAAGGTTCGCCCTCGGACAAATACAGACACTTCCTTAACTCAAATTTGCCTCAAACCAGTCTAACTTATCCTGAAAGTCTAATTTATTCTAAAAACGATCGGCAACGTATATCTCGTCCGTACTTTTTTCCTGTCCGACTGTCCGGGTATCCAGCGAGGCATATTGTTAATAAGCCGTAGCGCCTCCTTGTCGCAAGACGGTTCTATTCCACGAACTATCTGAGTTTCCGAAATGGAACCATCGCTATTCACTACGAAAGCCACAAAAACTTTCCCTTGGATTCTTTTTTTCCGTGCCTCTTCCGGATATTTCAAATTTGTTGATACATATTCGTTTAGTTTGGTCTCCCCGCCGGGAAATTGCGGCATTTGCTCCACAACGTCAAAAATTACGCCTTCGTCCGGGGCTTCATCCGTCCCTGTGGGCACAATTTCTTTAAAAGGTATGCCGTCGTATGTATCTTGTCCCGTTCCAAAGCCTCTTTCTTCTTTTATCTTTTCTACAATAGCTACTATATCGGCTGCAAATACTTCGGGAAGTAGACCTTCTTCAAGTCGCGACGAGTTATTCTCTCCTTGTTTAAAATAATTTTTTTCTTTGCAAATAAGTTTGCCTACTATGGTAGAGTCTTTGTTAGGGTCGTATGCGGCAAGATACTCTTTTGGGTCTACATCTTTGAATTCGTACCTCGTAATTTCTCCTGTCGATTCATTTTTTGTTTGCTTGTCAATTAATAGTCCGTGCACATATTTTTCAGTGTCTACATAAAGGTTTCCGCCTGATTGGTATTTCTTAGTCCAAGTACCATCGGGGAAACCGTCTTCATCAAATTGGCCGGATATGTTCCATTCTTTTTTGTTTTTCTTAACCGGGCCTGTTATTCTGTTGTTTTTCATCTGAAAAAGTTCGCCCCCATTATTCAACGTTCCTTCCATGCGCCCGTTCATATAATTGATTGTTACCGAAAAATCCGAGAAAACGGCATCTTTGCCTGCTATTTTGCTTTTATACATCCATTTGCCTTCTTTTATGCCGTTATTGTAATTTCCCGAAGCGAATTTTGTTTCGGTATACGGGATGATTTTATCCAATATTGCTTCCACCCCATTATTCTTTTTGTTATACGTGAACTTTCCGTGCTTTATGCGTTCCCCATTCTCATCTTCAAAATAAGTATAAGTTGCCTGCCCACCCTCGTATAGTCCGCTGTATGTTTTGAGAGTCTGCCCCACACTTGCTTGTGCCGCAAGCATAATCATAACGGTCGAGATAATAATATGTTTCATTGTATTCCTTTTGGCACAAAAATACGATAACGATTAAATATGTACCAAAATTTTCATCAGAATTTCGGGCACATGCCGTGTTCGGCAAAGCCAAACTTGAAAACATTCGTTTTCATTTGTCTCTGCACTCACCTTTCACTATATTTGTAATCAATTATGAAATACTCAATCATAGTACCTGTCTATAACCGTCCCGACGAGACGGAAGAACTACTCGCGAGCCTGTGCGAACAGGCACGCCCCGACATGCAAATCATTATCGTAGAGGACGGCTCGCAAATTCCGTGCGAGGATGTGGTGAAACGCTACGCCGGACGGATGAACGTGGAATATTTCAACAAAGAAAACGGCGGACCGGCGGTGGCGCGCAACTTCGGCGCGCAACACGCCAAGGGCGAATACCTCATCATACTCGACAGCGACGTGGTTGTGCCGCAGGGATACCTTGCCGCAATCGACGAAGAACTGGCACGCGAGGCGTGCGACGCTTTCGGAGGCCCCGACCGCGCGGCCGAATCGTTCACCCCGGTACAAAAGGCCATAAGCTACTCGATGACATCGTTCTTTACCACAGGCGGCATACGCGGCGGCAAAAAGAAGATGGACAAGTTCTACCCCCGCAGTTTCAACATGGGAATCCGACGCGACGTGTACACGGCCCTCGGCGGATTTGCCGCAATGCGCTTCGGCGAAGACATCGATTTCAGCTACCGCATAGTGGAAAGCGGATACAAGGTACGGCTCTTTCCCGACGCATGGGTATGGCACAAGCGGCGCACCGACTTCCGGAAGTTCTTCAAGCAGGTGCACAATTCGGGCATAGCACGCATAAACCTCGAAAAGCGTCACCCCGGTTCAATGAAACTCGTGCACACCCTGCCCGCCGTATTCACACTCGGCTGCGCGGCACTGCTCGCAGGCGAACTGTTCTGCAAGTGGAGCCTCGTGCCGCTTGCGCTTTACGCACTGCTGGTATTGGCCGACTGCACCGCACACGAAAAAAGCCTCCGCGTAGGGTTGCTTGCCATAGCGGCGGCATTCGTGCAACTAATCGGATACGGCACGGGATTCTGGATTGCCGCCTTCAGGCGTTACGTACTGAAACAGGACGAGTTTGCGGCATTCAGCAAAAACTTCTATAAATGACAAAACTCGCCATAAACAAATGGGACAAGGACGACCGCCCGCGCGAGAAACTAACGAAGCTCGGCGCAGCGGCGTTGTCAAAGTCCGAACTCATGGCCATACTCATCGGCTCGGGAAGCGCCGACGAGTCGGCCGTAGCCCTCATGCGCCGCATTCTGTCCGACTGCGGCGACAGTATCTCGGCGCTGAGCCGCCAGAGCCTCGACACATTGTGCCGTTACAAAGGCATAGGCCTGGCAAAGGCCGTTACCATACAAGCTGCCTGCGAACTGGGAAAAAGAATGCAGGCCGAAGCCGTGCCCGAAAAGCAGGCGTTCAACAGTCCCCGCCTTGTAAGCGACTATTTCGCACCCAGGCTCGAAGGCAAGACAAGCGAGGAATGCTGGGTAATGCTTCTTAACCAAAAGCTGTGCCTCATCCGCGCCGAACAGATAAGCAAAGGCGGGATAACCGAAGCCACGGTAGACGTGCGCCTTGTTCTGCGCGCTGCCCTGCTCGCACAGTCGCCGGCAATAATACTGGTGCACAACCACCCGTCGGGTTCCCCGGCCCCAAGCGCCTGCGACAACCGGCTCACCGACAACCTGGCAAAAGCCGCCGCGCTGATGAACATACGCCTGGCCGACCATGTCATAATCGGCGGCCGCGGAAACTATTACAGCTACGCGGAAAACGGGAAAATATGAAAGCCTGCCCGCCTGAACACCATAAACAAGAATAACAGCAAAGCCATTATGACCGAAGAAACAAAGCTGAAAACGGAAGAGCGCATAATCGAAGTGCTCAAGACCGTTTACGACCCGGAAATACCCGTAAACATATACGACCTGGGGCTTATCTACAAAATCGACCTCAAAGACGACGGGACGCTCGACCTCGACATGACGCTCACTGCGCCGAACTGCCCCGCCGCCGATTTCATAGTAGAAGACGTGCGCCTTAAAATGGAAGGCATAAACGGGATAACCCAGGCCAACATAAACCTTGTGTTCGACCCTGCATGGGACCAGACGATGATGAGCGAAGAAGCAAAACTCGAACTGGGATTCCTGTAACACGTATTGCACCGAAGCATGAAAAACGTCTATTTCATATCCGACGCACACCTCGGCTCGTGGGCCATACAGCACCGCAGAATGCAGGAACGCAGGCTCGTGCGTTTTCTCGACCTGATTAAGAATCGTGCCTCGGCGGTGTATCTGCTGGGCGACATGTTCGATTTCTGGCACGAATACAAGTTTGCCGTGCCTAAAGGCTACACACGTTTTCTGGGAAAGATAAGCGAGCTTACCGACCACGGTGTGGAAGTACATTTCTTCATCGGAAACCACGACTTGTGGATTCACGACTATTTTGAGAAGGAATGCGGCATGATAGTGCACCGCGAACCGATGACCGTGGAGATATACGGCAAACTGTTCTACCTTGCCCACGGCGACGGGCTCGGCGGCCGCGACCGCAAATACAAGTTCCTGCGCGCCATGTTCCACAACCCTGTATGCCGGCGGCTGTTCGCGTCCGTCCATCCCCGCTGGGGAATGTACCTCGGGCTGGCGTGGGCAAAACACAGCCGGCTTTCCCACGGCGATGGGCTCGACGAGGCGTTCAAAGGCGAAGACAATGAGGAACTTGTAGGCTTTGCCAAAAGCTACCTGAAAACACATCCCGAAATAAACTACTTCATTTTCGGCCACCGCCACATCGAGCTCGACATGGAGCTGTCGCCCACCGCAAGGATGATTATCCTGGGCGACTGGATTTCGAAATACACATACGTTACCTTTGACGGGGAACATGTGTTCATGGAAAACTACATCGAGGGTGAAAGCGAGCCATAAGAAATTGCACACTTGACACCCCCTTGCCCCACCCGCAAAATTATCTCTGAGATATTTTAAAATATGTCTGACCTATTTCAAAATATGTCAGACATATTTTTTTCCTGCTCCCGGGAGAGTATTGCACACACTTGTCGCGGCAACCGGAAATGCCCTGTTGCGGGATGACACCAAGCACCTTTATACGCTCACATCAGTCATGCCACGCGTTGCCCCCTGCCTGCGCCACACATATAATATAATAATGCGCCCGAGACAATATTTGCCAACTTACCTTTGCATTTCTCGATTGAAATGAGTATTTTTGCGCGGATATATGCGCGCCAAATAAATGCGCTTGACAAACTATGGAGAAATTTTTTCAGTCACACGCTTACATGTTGAGCAACATGAATGCCACGGTGCCACGCACGCTGATGGACAGGATTGACTGGAGTCATCGCATGATAGGTATCCGCGGCCCGAGAGGCGTAGGAAAGACTACTTTCCTGCTACAATACGCCCGCGACCACTTCGACCCGCAACTGCAGCAATGTCTCTACATCAACATGAACAACTTCTACTTCCAGGGCAGGGGAATCGTTGACTTTGCCGGCGAGTTCGTGCGCTACGGAGGCAGAGTGCTGCTTATCGACCAGGTTTTCAAGCAGCCCAACTGGGCCGAGGCTCTTGTGGAATGCTATAACCGCTACGAAAAACTGCACATAGTTTATACCACATCGTCGGTAATACCGCCCGAAAGCGAAAGCCTGCGCGAACTGAAAAGAATAAGCGACAATTACGTGCTGCACGGATTCTCGTTCAGGGAATTCATAAACTCGCAGACAGGATTGAACTTCCGCGCCTACAACCTCGAAGAAATCCTGAACGACCACGAGCAGATACTGAAAACAATACTTCCGAGAGTGCGCCCGTGGAACTACCTGCAAGACTACCTGCACCACGGACATTACCCGTTCTTCCTCGAAACACACAACTTCACGGAGCAGCTGCTCAAATCGATAAACACGATGATAGAGGTAGACATCCTGTTCATCAAACAAATCGACCTGAAATACCTGTCGAGGATAAAGAAACTCCTGTACCTCATCGGGCTTGAGGGAATAGCCGCACCGAACATAACACAAATGGCAAGCGAGATAGGAACGTCACGCGCCACAGTTATGAACTACATAAAAGACCTTGAAGAAGCACGGCTCGTAAACCTTGTGTACCACGAAGGAGACGAGTTCCCCAAAAAACCCGCGCAGATAATGATGCACAACACCAACCTGCTGTACGCAATATATGCACGCGGGATGAGCGAGCCGGAAATAATGGAAACATTCTTCACAAACAGCCTGTGGCGACACCACACCGTCAACAAAGGCAGGCGCAACGGCATGTACATCGTAGACGGGGTGGAAATACACGTATGCGACAAGAACAAACATGTAAAAACACAGGCAAACTCCTACTGCGCGCGCTACAACACCGAAGTAGGCCACAACAACGACATCCCCCTCTGGCTATTCGGATTCTTATATTGACACTACGAACAAACGAACAATAACTTCATAACATAACCAATTACATTATGAGTAAAGAAAAGAAATTCATAACCTGTGATGGTAACCAGGCTGCCGCCCACATAGCATATATGTTCTCCGAGGTGGCTGCCATCTACCCCATCACTCCTTCTTCGCCAATGGCAGAGCATGTTGACGAATGGGCGGCCGAAGGCCGGAAAAACCTCTTTGGCGACACTGTATCAGTGCAGGAAATGCAATCCGAAGGCGGTGCAGCCGGCGCAGTGCACGGCTCACTCCAGGCAGGTGCGCTCACCTCTACGTTTACAGCCTCGCAAGGGTTGCTTTTGATGATTCCCAACATGTACAAAATAGCAGGCGAACTGTTGCCCTGCGTTTTCCATGTTTCAGCACGTACCCTTGCGTCACACTCCCTTTGCATTTTCGGCGACCACAGCGACGTGATGGCCTGCCGCCAGACAGGATTCGCAATGCTTTGCGAAGGCAGCGTACAGGAAGTTATGGATCTTTCCGCCGTTGCTCACCTTGCAACAATTGAAAGCCGCGTACCGTTCATCAATTTCTTCGACGGTTTCCGTACATCGCACGAATACCAGAAAATCGAAGTCATCAACGATGAAGACATGCGTCCGCTCATCAACCAGAAGGCACTCTCCGAATTCCGTGCACGCGCACTCTCTCCCGAGCACCCCGTTGCACGCGGCATGGCCGAGAACCCCGAAACATTCTTTGCACACCGCGAGAGCTGCAACCCATACTACGACGCCGTTCCGGCCATCGTAGAAAAATACATGAACGAACTCTCGAAAATTACCGGCCGAGAATACAAACTGTTCACCTATTACGGTGCAGAAGACGCCGACCGCGTAATCATAGCAATGGGTTCCGTAACCGAAGCTGCCCGCGAAGCTATCGACTACTTGAACGCAAACGGCCAGAAAGTAGGTATGGTAAGCGTTCACCTTTACCGCCCGTTCTCTATCAAGCACCTGCTTGCAGCAATTCCCCAGACGGCAAAGCGCATAGCTGTGCTCGACCGCACCAAAGAGCCGGGAGCAGACGGCGAGCCGCTCTATCTCGATGTTCGCTCTGCTTTCTACGGCACAGACCGCAACCCGCTCATCGTAGGAGGCCGCTACGGATTGGGCAGCGCCGACACAACGCCGACCATGATTATCTCCGTGTTCGACAACCTTGCCCTTCCGCAGCCCAAAGACCACTTCACGCTCGGCATAGTAGACGACGTTACTTTCACGTCGCTTCCTCTTGAAGAAGAAAAGGCACTCGGCGGCGAAGGAATCTTCGAAGCAAAATTCTACGGCCTCGGTGCCGACGGTACGGTAGGTGCAAACAAAAACTCCGTAAAGATTATCGGTGACAACACCAACAAATACTGCCAGGCATACTTCTCCTACGACTCCAAGAAGTCGGGAGGATTCACCTGCTCGCACCTGCGTTTCGGCGACACGCCAATACGTTCCACCTATCAAATCAAGACGCCTAACTTCGTAGCATGCCACGTTCAAGCTTACCTGCACATGTACGACGTAACGCGCGGCCTTCGCAAGAACGGCACATTCCTTCTCAACACAATATGGGAAGGAGAGGAACTGGCAAAGAACCTGCCGAACCACGTAAAACGTTATTTTGCACAAAACAACATAACGGTTTACTATATCAACGCTACAAAGATTGCCCAGGAGATTGGCCTCGGCAACCGCACCAATACTATCCTCCAGTCGGCATTCTTCCGCATTACCGAGGTAATCCCCGTTGACCTGGCCGTAGAACAGATGAAGAAATTCATCGTAAAATCATACGGTAAGAAAGGCGAGGACGTGGTAAACAAGAACTACCAGGCAGTAGACCGCGGCGTAGAATACAAGAAGCTCGACATCGACCCGGCATGGGCAAACCTTCCAGACGATCCCGAAGTTGTACGCGACGAGCCGGAATTCATCACCAACATTGTACGTCCTATTAATGCACAGAACGGAGACCTCCTGCCTGTTTCGGCTTACAAAGGCCTCGAAGACGGCACATGGGAACAAGGCACTTCGGCATACGAAAAACGTGGTGTGGCTACATTCGTTCCTGTTTGGAATCCCGATAACTGTATCCAGTGCAACAAGTGTGCATTCGTTTGCCCGCACGCTTGCATACGCCCATTCGTAATGACCGACGAGGAAGTAGCAGGCTTCAAGGGAGCAACGCTCGAAATGCTTGCACCGAAGACAATGAAGGGTATGCACTTCCGCCAGCAGGTTGGCGTGCTCGACTGCCTCGGCTGCGGCAACTGCGTTGACGTTTGCCCCGGAAAGAAAGGCGAGAAGGCACTTCAGATGGTTCCCCTCGAAGGACAGGAAGCCGAAATCGAGAACTGGGAATACTGCACCAAGAAAGTTACGAGCAAGCAGAATCTTGTGGACGTCAAGCAAAGTCCGAAGAACTCGCAGTTCGCGACACCGTTGTTCGAGTTCTCGGGTGCATGCTCCGGTTGCGGCGAAACACCTTACGTAAAACTCATATCGCAGCTCTTCGGTGACCGCCAGATGGTTTCCAATGCTACAGGCTGCTCGTCGATATACTCCGGTTCTATACCTTCCACACCGTATTGCAAGAACGAAAAGGGACAAGGCCCCGCTTGGGCTAACTCGCTGTTCGAAGACTTCTGCGAATTCGGCATGGGTATGGCTTTGGCCAACAAGAAAATGCGCAACCGCATACAGGATATACTCGAGCACCAGCTGGGTTGCGAGAACGCATGCGACGAATACAAGGCAGCAGCCAAGGAATGGATTGAAAACCGCGAGGACGCTGAAGGTTCACGCGCTGCAGCCGAGAAACTCATACCGTTCATTGAGGCAAACAAGGAAAAATGCCAGAAATGTGCACAGCTTGCCGAAATGGAGCACTACCTCACCAAGCGCAGCCATTGGATTATCGGCGGCGACGGTGCAAGCTACGACATAGGCTACGGAGGTCTCGACCACGTGCTTGCTTCGGGCGAAGACGTGAACATCCTCGTGCTAGACACCGAGGTTTACTCCAACACCGGCGGCCAGGCTTCGAAGGCTACGCCTATCGGTGCTATCGCACAGTTCGCTGCAAGCGGCAAACGCATTACCAAGAAAGACCTCGGCCTCATGCAGACCACCTACGGATACGTTTACGTTGCACAGGTTGCAATGGGCGCCGACCAGGCACAGTGCCTCAAGGCATTCCGCGAGGCCGAAGCCTACAAAGGCCCGTCGCTCATCATCTGCTACGCTCCGTGTATCAACCACGGCCTCAAGATTAAGGGCGGCATGGGACGCTCGCAGGCCGAAGAGGCACGCGCCGTAGAATGCGGATACTGGCACCTGTGGCGCTTCAACCCCGAACTCGAAGCAGAGGGCAAGAATCCGTTCACGCTCGACTCCAAAGAGCCGGATTGGAGCAAGTTCCAAGACTTCCTCATGGGCGAAGTACGTTACCTGTCGCTCAAGAAAGCACGCCCCGCAGAGGCGCAGGAACTTTTCGACGCTGCCGAAACAGCTGCCAAGAAACGTTACGCAACATACGTGCGCAAGAGCAAGGAAGATTGGTCGCTCTAAGCTGCCGGCCTGACAGAAAACCATAATTACGAAGCCACCCGGAGACCTTACGGACTCCGGGTGGCTTTTATTTGCACTCATCCGAACAACTCCGATACACGGCCGGCATACTACCGTGCCCCGGCCGTACATACTGAGGCGCGGCAAAGAAATGTCACCATGAAAACCAGCCGGAACGCGAAGGGGAAAAAGTGAAAAATGAAAACGGACAAAAAGGGCGCACCTTGCCGCGCACTTCTTTATACCCTTCTAAGAGAAAAGAAAAAAAAGGTCTGAGAAAATTTAAAATATGTCTGAGATATTTCAAAATTCCTCAGACATATTTTTTCCACCGTCAAAGGCCTGTGTTTACGGACGTTTAGCCGTGTCTGTTTTCGGGCATGTAAACCGTGCGACATAATGCCCCGTTTTGCAGACATCCGAGGTCACACGCCATAGCGGGAGCGCCGTCGCTGCAAATACTTTTATGCAACACTATAAGTGCTTCGGGCCCTTCGTTGAACAGGAGGTCGGCTATGCTCAGGTTCGGGCGGAAGCCGTTGCGCGCGGCAAAAACCTGGTAATACGGCTGCACGCAGAACGCCGCGTCGCTGTCGAACGCACGTTTGGGATGTATAGTATCGCGGAAATCGTCAGCCCCCAGCGCTGCCGCGTCGGCATAATCCGATGTCCTTGCCATATTCACGTCCAGCCCGAGCAGGTGGCACACCGTATCGCACAGTTGCTCGTTGAAGTCGATGAGGAAATCGAATTTACGCTCATAAAACGGACGGAAATCATCGGCGTAATACTCAAAGAAGGGACTGTTTTCGTAAGCACTGACCAGCGACAGCCAATGCAAGTGCTGCCATGCCCCATGGCTGCTTATGCGCACGTCGCGCATGAATGTCTTCGGCTTACCGTCGAGCTCCACCGGCACAGTCAAAGCCTGTGTGCCCGCCTGTGTGGCTATGACGCAGCGGTTGCGGTAAGTCTGTTTCATGTAATGGTCGTGCTGCTCCACAAGTACTTCAGGATACAGCAACATCTTCGAATAATACTGCACGGGAGCAAGATATGCCGACGACAACAATACTTTGCCTTTCATAAATGCCTTGGTCAGGGAGAACAAAAAAACCTGCCCTTGCGGAACATGCGGTAAAAAGGTTCCTCGGGGTCTATTGAATAAAGTATGCTTGACACGCGCCCTATAAGGTGCGTCTCGGGCACGAAACCGAACCTGCGCGAGTCGTACAGGTTGTACTGGTCGCCCGAATATACCCAATAATAATTCTGTGTGAAAGTTATGAAACGCGCCGCGTGCCCGTCAATGAACAGCGTGTCGCCGTACATCACTGCCGAATGGCACGGCTCGTGCAGGTTTATGGTATTGCACAGCAGCCTGGCATTGGCCGGTGTGACTTCAACCCTTGCCCCCTTTGCCGGAACAACGAAAGCATTCACCCTGCGGCTATGCGGCCCCCCGAAAACGAGAACCCGTTCGGGAGTAAGCCTCACCGTGTCGCCCGGCAGGAACACGCACTTGCCTATCATCACCGGGCGGTCGGCCACATCGTTTGCCGTATCCGACGGAAGGTTGAAAGCCATCCATTCGCCCCGGGCGGGAGAGCCGCTCCCTATGCGGTGATGCCCGAGCGAACTCATGAAAGGCAGGCGCGAGCCGTAACTCATGCGCGACACCAGCAAGTGGTCGCCGGCAAGGAAAGTGCGCCCCGCGCGAGGGGACATCACGGTAAACTGTGCCGCGACGAACTGCCATACAAGCAAAAGCAAAACACCTGTAACGGCAAGAGCGATAACTATCCTCAATACTCCTTTCTTCATTGCCGGCATAATTGCTGCAACGCCGCCGCCCCGTTTCCGGACGGCCTATACTGCACAGCGCGGCCCGCAGGCCGTGCGCCTTACTTTATATCATCCACCCAGCGCAACAGGCGCGACCAACGAATCTTGCCGTCGAACCAACCGTAGTCCTTATCGAGCGACAACCATACGAATACAGGCTTGCCTACAATATGGTCCTCGGGAACGAATCCCCAGAAACGCGAATCGGCCGAACGGTCGCGGTTATCGCCCATCATCCAATAGTAGTCCATCTTGAACGTGTAGCTGTCGGCAGGTTTGTCGTTGATGTATATACGTCCGTCGCGCACTTCGAGTTTGTTGTGCTCGTACACGCGAATCGGGCGTTCGTAAAGCGCGAGGTTTTCTTTCGTTAGTTTGAGTGTGGCGCCGCGTTTCGGAATCCAGACAGGCCCGTAGTCGTGGCACGTCCAGTTGTGCACGGCATTGAGCGGGTAAAGCCCTTCGGCGAAAGGCGGTGCAAGCTGAATGCTTTCCACGAGGTCGGAGCGCGATTTGAGCACCTTCAAGGCGTGGTTGGTAAGCGGCATGTAGCGTGTCATCGGGTCTACGGGCGAAGCCTCGCTCAGGTCTTCCTGCGTAATGCCGAGTTCCTTGAGCAAGTCAGTCGCGGGTGCGGCCTTGAACTTCACGATATAGCCGTATTGCACGTTGTCGGGCTCTTTGTTGGGTTTGCCGTCGAGGTAAACAATGCGGTCTCTTATCTGCAAGGTCTGTCCGGGCAGGCCGACGCAACGCTTTACGTAAAACTCGCGGTGGTCAATGGGGCGGCTTATCACCTTGCCGAACATCTCGGGGTGCTCGAGCACATACTCACGCCCGGCGGCGTACTGCTGCTCAAACACGGCGCGCTGTTGTTCCCACGGAAGCGAATCCATGTCCATTACGGGATATATCTCGCGCCCCACCTGGTAGCATATCCCGTAGAAGTCGCTGTTCTGCTGCGCAAGCGCCACGGTGTCGCCCGAGGGATAGTTGAAAACCACGATGTCGTTGAGCTTCACTTTACCGAAGCCCTTGACACGCTCATAGTTCCACGACGGTTTCTCGATGTACGACTTGCAGCCCAACACGGGCAGCGTGTTTGACACCAGAGGCATTGACAGCGGCGTGATGGGCTTGCGCGAGCCGTAGCTCATCTTGCTCACAAAGAGGTAATCGCCCGTGAGAAGGCTCTTTTCGAGAGAGGACGAAGGTATTACGTAG
>URSZ01000061.1 GCA_900550635.1 uncultured Prevotella sp.
ATAACGGGTGAAAGCATGGAGTCAAATTTCTCCATGATTGAAAAAATTCCTCCAAAAGGTGTGAGTTTCTCAGATTTAATTTGTATTTTTGCCATGTCATATTAGAGTTTTGCTTGTTTTCTTTTTGCAACACTAAGATAAGTGAAAATTCTGACATGGCAAAATCCTGGGCAACTTTTTGTTGCTCAGGAACTTATAAATAAAGTTAAATTATAGTGTTACGGAATTAAGGTTAAAAATTAGGAATAATATGTACCTTTGAAAGGTTGCAGGGCGCTATAGCCCTTGGATACGGCGTTCTGCCGTTAAAATGAAGAGTATAAATTGTTAAAAAACAGGTAATCCGCACTCTGACGGCGCAGCGCCTGTTGTCCGAATGGAGAAACAAACACCCGAAACACAATGAATTGACATGAAAACACGTGTTAGGCATTTTGCCGTGCTATGCAGTTTCCTGGCCCTTACGGCCTGTATGTTCGTGAACGTATCGTGTTCCGACAAAGTGGACGACTCTAACCTTTATGTCTTCTCGGGAAGCACAATAACCGACCTCATAAAGGATAATCCCGACCTTAGCTATTACTACGAGCTTCTGAAAAAGTCGCGTTCGGGCAACAAAGGCTCTACCATGGACCACCTGCTCGAAGCGAGGGGAAACTACACCGTGTTCGTGCCTACCAACGACGCCGTGCAGCATTTCCTCGATTCAATTTACGAAACAACCAACTACAACCTCGCCGACGTGCCCGACTCGATGGCACAGCAGATAGTGTTCAACAGCATAATCGACACCGACTTCCAGGAAGGCTACCGCACTACCGATTTCCGCGAAGGCGCGTTCGACTACAAGACCATGGCCGACCGCTTTGCCACCGTCAGTTTCTCGGCCGGCGACTCCACAGGCAGACCACGCATTTTCATAAACGCATTCTCAGAGATAATATCCTCCGACAACGAGGCCGGCAACGGATGGATGCACGTGGTAAACAGGGTTGTAATGCCATATTCCAGTGCATTGCCCGACCTTATAGCAGGCCAGGACAATTTGCAGATATTCGGTCGCCTGCTCTTCCTTACGTCGTGGCGCGACAGCATGGCCGACTACCGCGACGAAGAGTACGAAGCACTCAGCAAACCCGAAATGGGGCAGGCCCCGTCCTACCTGGGCTATTATCCGCAGCACCGGTATTTCGGATATACGGCTTTCGTCGAGACCGATTCGCTGCTGTGCGACCGCTGGGGCATTACCATAAAGCGCGAAAACGGCAACATCGTAAACTGGAGCGAGATAATGGAAAAGGTGGAGCAGGCATGCAAGGCTTACTATCCCCGCGCCACGAGCAACGACCTAACCAGCCCCGACAACGCCATTAACCAGTTTGTGGGATACCACCTCGTGCGCGGCGCAATGTCGTACAACAAGCTGGTGATTCACTATAACGAAACGGGTTACTCCCTTTCCACGCCCGACAGGTTCGGCATAAACAAAATGCAGTACTACGAGACGATGGGCAAGGACAACCGCATTCTCAAAATCATGGAAGGCGCGCACACCGAGGGAAAACGCATAAACCGATACGTAAGCGAGTACGACTGGGACACGTATGAGGAAATCACCGTGCCGCGCAAGGGCATACTCATCTCGCCAAACAACGGCACGCGCGACATTCAGGCGCTCAACGGCTTTTACTACGTTATCGACGACGTACTCGTGTACGACGACGATGTGCCCGGCAAGGTGCTCAACGAACGTATGCGCTGGGACGTGCTCTCATTCCAGCCCGAGCTCTTCACCAACGGCCTGCGCGCCCTGCCAAACCAGAACTACTACTTCATACCGAGAGGCTACCTCGAGGATGTCACCTTCACAGACGATACGTACCTTACCATACTCATGGTCTACGCGGCTGTCGGCAACCGTGCCTACGAGCAGGACGAGCCGTTCTTCGAAGGGCAGTACGACGTTACGTACCGCATGCCGCTCGTGCCGAACGACGGTACATACGAGCTGCGCATTGCCGTGGGCAACGGAAGCAACTGCGGCATGATGCAAACGTACTTCGGCACCGACAAGAACAACCTCTCGGCCGTGGGCTTGCCGTTGGACATGAGATACGTTGAAACAACCGACTGGATACAGTATTTCCTCGACACCGAGGACCGCCAGGAGAACGCACGCCTCGAGCGCAACATGAGAAACCACAACGTCATGAAAGGCTCAAACTGCTACGGCGACTTCAGCTACGGCGTAACCGAGGGCGGGCGCAACAGCGGCTTCGGCCTCCACAAGCTGCGCCACATCGTTTACCGCGGGGCCGTCAAGGCAAACACGCGCTACTACCTGCGCTTCAAGAACGTGCTCAACAACCCCACGGCACACCTCGACATCGACTACATAGAGTGGGTGCCCAAGAGCGTTTACGACGGCGTGGAGCCGGAGGACTACTATTAGAACCGGGCATGGGCCGCGCCTGCGGCCTCATGGCACGCAACCATACGGCCGCCGCACAGCACAGCCTGCGCGGCGGCCTTTTTAATGCCCGCCCGCGGTTTTTATAATTATGGCATAGACGCAATAAAACCGCTTTTCTACAGGTGAGAAACCGTGCACGAAAAAGGGCATTTTCGAGGAGAAAAATTGAAAACTAAAATTCAGCGCGTTAACCCCGCATGGGAGCAAATAAAAAATATGTCCGATGTATTTTAAAATATGTCTGACATATTTCGAAATATGTCAGACATATTTTCCGCCCCACGGAAACCCTTTTGAAAACCGTCCCGGAAAGGCAGACAAAACGCAGACATCGCACCTTGATTCCCGCACCCGGTAGTTGCAACATCCTTGCCGGGCCGTTTTGTAGAGCCAATGCCGCGCCGCAAACGGGAATTTCCCCGGCGAATCACCATGAGTAAGCGCGAAATACCTATTTGAGGGTATTGCAAACGGTTGTGTTTCAGTCTATCTTTGCAACCGGTACGATGATTGTGTACCGGGAGGGTCAACGAACGGCAGTGGCCGTTACATAGCCGCCGTGAGGCCGCTTTTCTCTTCATAAGGATTTAATTGTTATGTATCTTGTTCGTAAGAAAGGGTATCGGGTTGCAAAAATCCGATACCCTCTTTTGTTTTTTGTACTATTGTTGCCGGCACCCGCGCGGCAACGTTGAAAAAACACGTAACTTTGCGCTGCAATTCATCACCAAGCCTTACAAATGAAAATATTACATACTGCCGACTGGCACATAGGCAACACCTTTTTCGGCAACGACCGCAACGAGGAACACCGCCTTTTTTTCGATTTCCTGCTCAGGACCATAGGCGAGGAACACCCCGACGCGCTCGTGGTGGCGGGCGACGTGTTCGACACCTCAAACCCGTCGGCCGAGGCACAGAAGATATACTATAATTTCCTGCACCGCGCCACAAGGGAAAACCCCGGCCTGCAAATCGTAATAATAGCCGGCAATCACGATTCGGCAGGACGTATCGAGGCACCGGGCGAACTGCTTGCCGCCGACAACATTTTCGTGCGCGGGTACATGAGGAACGATACCGACGGCACTCCCGACATCAACCGCATGATTATACCGCTTCGCGGGCGCGAGAATGCCGACGACATGGCCGTGTGCCTGGCCGTGCCTTTCCTGCGCAGTTACGAACTGCCCGAAGGTAAATCCTTTGCCGACAGCATGGCGCGTTTCTTCGACACGCTCGCCGCCGAGGCACGCCACCGCTACGGCAAGCAAATGCCCATGTTGCTGCTGGCGCATTTCTATGCTACAGGCAGCGAAATAGCCGCCGAAGACCACAGCGAACGCATAATAATAGGAGGAGAGGAAAGCGTGGACATATCATCGTTCTGCCGTAAGTTCGACTACGTGGCGCTCGGCCATATCCACAAGGCGCAAAAGATAGACGGCCTCGAGAATGTGCGCTATGCCGGCTCGGCGCTGCCCATGTCGTTCAGCGAGAAAGGATACCGCCACGGCGTTGTGTGCGTCGAAATAAACAATGACGACCTTATAACGATAACCGACATACCTTTCGACCCGCCACACCCGCTCATAAGCATTCCCGCGCGTGGGGCACTCACCACCGACGAGGCCCTCGACGCAATAAGCCGCCTGCCGCGCGCCGGCAAGGACACCCCGCCCGCAAACTATCCGTATGTCGAAGTGAAAATCGACGCCTCCGAGCCCGACCCGACCATACCGCGCAAGATACGCGACATGTTCGAAGGCAAGGCTGCCATACTGTGCTCAATAAAAAGGATAGAAAAAAGCAATATCGACTACAAGGAA
This sequence comes from uncultured Prevotella sp., assembly GCA_900550635.1. GTDB lineage: Bacteria > Bacteroidota > Bacteroidia > Bacteroidales > Bacteroidaceae > UBA6398. The sequence continues at coordinate 4,303 of URSZ01000061.1, forward strand.
CTCGAAATAAAAACCTCCGAGGAACTCCGCAGGCTCACGCCCCAAAGCGTGGCGCAGACAATCTACAGCAAACGCTACGGGGGAGAAAAAATGCCCGACACGCTGCTCGAACTCCTGAAACAGGCCGAGCAGGCAGCAATAACATCATCCGAAGAAAAGTAACACACAACGGAAATGGTAATCCGAAAAATAACAATACGAAACATCACCTCGTTCAAAGGGGAACAGACAATCGACTTTACAGCCGAGCCGCTGCGGTCGGCAGGACTGTTTGCCATTACAGGCGACACCGGGGCCGGAAAATCTACCATACTCGACGCCGTTTGCCTGGCGCTTTACAACCGCGCGCCGCGCTTCGACGACCGCGAACAGCTGAAATACATCACAGGGCAGTCGCCCGACACAGATATAGAGCTGCGCGGCAGCGACACGCGCAACGCCCTGCGCCGCGGCGAGACCGACGGCATGTGCTGCGTGGAATTTTCAACCGCCGAAGGAGTGTTCCGCGCCACGTGGCAGCTGCGCATAAAACGCACGGGCCGCTACGCCCGCCCAGAGCAGACGCTCGAACAGATAGCCCCTAACCACAGGACAATAAACCCGCAGGACTTTGCCGGCGAGGTGAAGAGAATCGTAGGGCTCGATTACGAACAGTTCACCCGCACCGTAATACTCGCGCAAAACAGCTTTGCCAACTTCCTGCGCGCACACCAGAACGACAAGTCGGCACTGCTCGAAAAAATAACGGGCACTGAAATCTACGCGCTCATATCCAAGGAAGTGTACCGCCTTAACCAGGAAGCGCAAAAGGCATACGAAGTGAAATGTTCCGAACTCAAGGGCCTCACCGCCGGTTACTTGGACGAAGCCGACCTTGCACGCCTGGAAAACGAAAGACACCTGCGCGAATCGTCGGCACAAGCAATAGAACAGAAACTGGAATACCTTAAAAAACAAATAGACTGGTACGACAAATACGAGAAACTGTCGGACGAGGTAAGGAAAGCCACCGAAAGTTTCGACGAAGCCAACCGACATTTCATAGATTTGCGCGACATGAGGGAGAAGCTGGCGCGTTACGACGAAGTTGCCGCCGTGAAAGACAAATTCCTCCTGCTAAAAGACGTGGAAAACCTCAAGACTGTCGGTAAATCAGAAGCCGAAAGCTACCGCGAGCAGGAAAAAACGAAAGAAAGAATCTTCGCCGTGGCCGCCAAGGAATACGAAGAAGCACAAAACAGCTTCAGGAAAGCCGACAGCCAGTACGAACAGCAACGCCCGCTGCTCAAGAAGGGACACGACCTGAAACGCGACGTACTTTACGATAAAAATTCCATAAACGAACGGCAGAGTAAGATAAAAGCCACCGAGTCGCAGGCCGCCGCACGCAAAAAAGAACTCGAAGCAAGGCAACACGAACTGGCTGAAATAGAAAAGCAGGAACAAATCTGCGAAGGCACGCTACAGGAACTGTCGGTACATCAGAAAATGCTAGACCAGTCGGCCGCGATAATCGAAAAACTCAAGAGATATTCGGCCACGCAAGGCAAAAGCGTGCACCTCAACGCCGAACAGCAGGCAATACAGCGCAGTCTCGAAAACTTGCGCAAGGACTTCGCCGCAATGGAATCCGAACTGAACCTCCTGTCGCAGAAACAAAAATCGCTTGTCGAGCAACGAAACCTATGCAAGGCCCGCAATTCGGAATTCGAAGGCGGGTTGTTGCAAAAGAATTACGACGCGGCGTTCGCAATGCAGGAGAAACTGCGCGGCGCGCGCAAGCTGTGGAAAAGCATATCCGACGGATACTCGGGAATAGAAGACCTCGAAGAACTCCGGAGCCGCACGTCCACGACCCTGTCATACCTGGCGAACGACATCTCTGCAAAAGAAAAGCAGATAAAGCAGCTGCACGAAACATACGACAACCGTCTTAAAGCCTACACCCTGAGCCAGAGCGAAGACATCAAAGGTCTGCGGCAGGGATTGAAGGAAGGCGCACCGTGTCCCGTTTGCGGCGCCACCCACCACCCGTACCACACCGAAACGGAGCAACATTTGGGCGAATTGCTCACAATGATAGAAAAGGAATTCCGCGAAGTGGAGGCACAGCTCAACAAACAGACCGACGAGTTCAACGCGCTGAAACAAAAACAAAGCGCCGACGAGGTGCGCCTCAATTCCATAGACGAACAAATCAGGAAACTGAAGGCGCAGCTGGCCGTCGACACGGAGGAGTGGGGAGAATACGCAAGCCTCGACCCCTCGTTCGCCAACTGTTCGCAAAACGTCAACCGCCCGGCAAGGCACGTAATGCTGGCACAAATAGCCGACAATGCCGACCGCACCGTGAACAGCGCCAAGGCAAGGCTTGACGAATTCAACAAGAACCGCAACACCATCGAGGCGCTCACTGCCGAGATAGAACAGCTTGCCGGCCGTGCCGACGACCTGCAGCGGCGGCGCTCCAACCTGCTGCGCAGCATAGGCCAGGCCGAAAGCCAGCTCGACAAGGCAAACAAGGAGATAAAGGAAAACAACGCCTCGGTGAACGAACTTTACTCCGACCTCGAAAACCTGGTTACAATATCCAACTGGCACACACTCGTGCGCGACAATGCCGAAGAATTCGTAGGAAAGATAATCGCCATGACGGCCAACCGCCAACGCAACCTCGAGCAGCTGCAAAAGCTCAAAGGAATGCGTGCCGAAACGGAGCACGACATCAAAACGCTCGCTGCAATGCTCGAAGAGCTGGAACGCAACGCACAAAAACTGAAAGAGGAAATCGAAATGCTCGACGCTTCGATAAACGACAAGCAAAACGCCATTTCCGAAATGTTCGGTCGCGAAGACCCCGACGACGTGGAGCACAGAATGGAAGCCGCCGTCAAGATTGCGCGCGACAACATGGAACGCAAGGACAAGCTGCTGCAGGAAAACCGCAACGCCCTGCACGACATAAGCCAAATGCGCGGCAGTGCCGAACAGAATGTGGCAAAACAGGAAAAACGCGCCGCAGCCTTGCGCGACGACATAGACCGGTGGATTTTCAGTTTCAACAACACGCACTCGCCGGTGCAGTTCAACGAACTCGAACGCATTTTCAAGGACACATGCAACTGGAACGAGCTGCGCGACAAGGTAGACAAGGCAAAGACAGCGCGTATCCTGGCCGAAGACCGCATGAACTTCGCGCAAAAGCAGCTCAACAGCCTGCTCACGCTCCCGCAGCGGCCCGACCGTGCCACCGAAAGCCGCGTAACCATCGAAAACAGCATAACGCGCATGAACGCGCAGAAAGACGAGGTAAGCAGGCTGCTCGCCGAAACCGCCTCGCGCCTCAGGGCACACGAGGAAAGCAAGGCCAAGATAGCACAGTTCGAACCCGAACTCAAGGCTCTCGAAGCCAAACGCACCGACTGGGGAAAGCTCAACGCCCTTATCGGCTCGGCCGACGGCAACCTCTTCCGCGTACAGGCACAATGTTTCACCCTCAAACTGCTTGTCGAGCACGCAAACGTGCAACTCTCGAACCTGTCGCCGCGCTACCGCCTGCAATGTATCCCCGACTCACTCGGGCTTGAAATAATAGACCGATACATGTGCGACCAGAAACGCCCCGTGTCGAGCCTCTCGGGCGGGGAAACCTTCGTCGTCAGCCTCGGCCTCGCCCTCGGCCTCGCCTCCCTCTCGAGCAGCAACCTCGCAATAGGAAGCCTCTTCATCGACGAAGGATTCGGCAACCTCGACAACGAAAGCCTCGCCATGGTAATCAAGGCGCTCGGAAACCTACAGAGCGCACAAGGCCGCAAGGTAGGAATAATAAGCCACACGTCGCAGATACGCGACAGCATACACCCCCAGCTACAGGTACTGAAGCAGAAATCCGAAGGCTACAGCTACATACGCATATCCGGCATTTGAAAAACACACGCCGCAACGCCGCCCGACACAACCACCCGCCCGGCGCATGAAGCACACTATCCTCATTTGTCTGCCTTTTCGGGGCGGTTTTCAAACGGGTTTTCAAGGGGCGGAAAATATGTCTGACATATTTCGAATTATGTCAGACATATTTTAAAATACATCGGACATATTTTTTCTTTGCTCCCATGCGGGGTAAACGCACTGAAAATCAGTTTTCACTTTTTTCACCCCGAAACAGACATTTTTCTGCCGGTCATAAGCACGCAATTTGACGAGCCCTAACGATCGATTTGTGTTAAAGAGTAAACGCGCGAATCACTTCGCGCGTTTACGGTCCGGCCTTTGCGGCCGGAAAGTATGAAAACGTAAATGGTTTGCCCTGCCCGACGGCCTCAGGGGCTTTTTGCCCCGGCAAGGAGGTTGCGGTTGTGGTTTTGGGGAAGTGTTGTTGCGGGGCTTACTGTTTTGCCCTGTTGCTTATGTCGAGCATGCGTTTTATTGGCCTCACGGCTTTTTCGGCAACCGAGGGATTCACATCCACGGCGGGCCATTGGTATTTTAGGCAATTATATAGTTTTTCCATCGTTACGAGGCGCATGTATTCGCATTCGTTGCATGGGCATGCGCCGTCTTCGGGTGGAAAGGGGATGAACTTTTTGTCGGGGCACGACTTGTGCATTTCGTGCAGTATGCCGCTTTCGGTTACTACGAGGATTTCTTCTGCGTTGCTTGCTGCGGCGAACTTGAGCATTGCGGCCGTTGAGCCGGTGTAGTCGGCCAGTTTCAGCACTTCTGCGCCGCATTCGGGGTGTGCAAGCACTTTGGCCGCGGGGTGTTCCTTTTTCATTTGCATGAGCTTTGCCGGCGAGAAGCGCGAATGCACGTGGCATGCGCCGTCCCACAGCAGCATGTTGCGTCCGGTTACGGAGTTGATGTAGCTGCCGAGGTTGCGGTCGGGCCCGAAGATTAGTTTCTCGTCTTTGGGGAAACTTTCTACTACCTGCACTGCGTTGCCCGACGTTACTACCACGTCGGTGAGCGCCTTTATCGCGGCCGATGTGTTTACGTATGAAAGTACGGTGTATCCCGGATGTTCTTCCACGAATTTCGCGAACTTGTCGGGCGGGCAGCTTTCTGCGAGCGAGCATTGTGCGTTCAGGTCGGGGATGAGCACTGTTTTGTCGGGGCAGAGTATCTTGTTTGTCTCGGCCATGAAGTGCACGCCGCACATTACTATGATGTCGGCGTCGGTTTTTGCGGCTTTTTGCGCCAGCGCAAGGCTGTCGCCCACGAAATCGGCCACGTCCTGCACATCGCCCGGCGTGTAGTAGTGCGACAGTATTATTGCATTCTTTTCGCGGCACATCCTGCGTATTTCGGCGGCGAGGTCGGTGCCTGCGGGTATGGGTTCGTCTACGAATCCTTTCTGTTTCCAGCTTTCCTTTATCATCTGTTATGTTAGTTTTACGGCCTTGTGCGTGAAACACGGCCCTTGTATGTTGCAATATTACTAACTTTTTTCCTAAAGTGGTATCCTTTGGTCGCATAAACGGCATAAAACAAGCATTCCGGGATGTTAAATTCATATAAAAGCCGTAATTTTACAACCTGAAAAATATCTTTTTGAATGGAAAGCAAGAATTTCAAGCGTACATTGGTAACCGCCGCCCTTCCGTATGCGAACGGCGGGGTACACATAGGACACCTTGCCGGCGTTTACGTGCCTGCCGACATTTATGTCCGTTACCTCAGGTTGAAAAAGAAGGACGTGCTCTTTATCTGCGGCAGCGACGAGCACGGCGTGCCCATCACGCTGCGCGCAAAGAAGGAAGGCTGCACGCCGCAGGACGTGTGCGACCGCTTTCATGCGCTGATAAAGAAAAGTTTTGCCGATTTCGGCATTTCATTCGATATTTACAGCCGCACCACCTCGAAGATACACGTCGAGACGGCCTCGGCTTTCTTCCGCACGCTTTACGACAAGGGCGTGTTCGTCGAAAAGGAGAGCGAGCAGTACTACGACGAGGAGGCAAAGACGTTCCTGGCCGACCGTTACATCACGGGCGAGTGCCCCCACTGCCATTTTCCGAAGGCTTACGGCGACCAGTGCGAGCATTGCGGCTCGACGCTCTCGCCAAACGAGCTGATAAACCCCAAGAGCGCCGTGAGCGGCTCGAAGCCCGTGCTTAAAAAGACGAAACACTGGTATCTGCCGCTCGACAAGTACCAGCCGTGGCTCGAAAAATGGATTCTCGAAGAGCACAAGGAGTGGAGGCCCAACGTTTACGGCCAGTGCAAGAGCTGGATAGACATGGGTTTGCAGCCGCGCGCCGTGAGCCGCGACCTCGACTGGGGAATACCCGTGCCCGTCGAGGGTGCCGGAGGCAAGGTGCTCTACGTGTGGTTCGACGCTCCCATAGGATACATAAGCAACACCAAGGAATTGCGCGACGACTGGGAAACGTGGTGGAAGGATCCCTCCACGCGCCTCGTGCACTTCATAGGAAAAGACAACATAGTGTTCCATTGCATTGTGTTCCCCACCATGCTCAAGGCCGAAGGCAGCTACATACTGCCCGACAACGTTCCGGCAAACGAGTTCCTCAACCTCGAGGACGACAAGATTTCCACGTCGAGGAACTGGGCCGTGTGGCTCGATGAGTACCTCGTCGATTTCCCCGGCAAGCAGGACGTGCTGCGCTACGTGCTCACGGCAAACGCACCCGAAACGAAGGACAACAACTTTACGTGGAAAGACTTCCAGGCGCGCAACAACAACGAGCTTGTGGCCGTGTACGGAAACTTCGTGAACCGCGCCCTCGTGCTTACCGACAAGTACTACGGCGGGGTTGTGCCCGAGCAGGGAGAGCTAACCGACTACGACCGGCAGACCATATCGGAGTTCACCGGCGTAAAGGCCGACGTGGAGAAGCTCCTGGACGAGTTCCGCTTCCGCGACGCGCAAAAGGAAGCCATGAACCTGGCCCGCATAGGAAACAAGTACCTGGCCGATAGCGAGCCGTGGAAACTGCAGAAAACCGACCCCAAGCGCGTTGAGACAATATTGAACCTCTCGCTCCAGCTGGTGGCCAACCTGGCAATCGCTTTCGAGCCGTTCTTGCCGTTCAGCAGCAAGAAACTGCGCCACATGCTCAACATGGAAGAGTTCGACTGGAACGACCTCGGCTCCACCACGCTTATTGCCGCCGGCCACAAGATTAACAAGCCCGAACTGCTGTTCGAGAAGATAGACGACGCGCCCATACAGGCGCAGGTGGACAAACTGCTCGCCACCAAGGCCGCCAACGAGGCTGCCGGGCGCAAAGCCGAGCCGCAGAAGGCAGACATGCCGTTTGAGAACTTCGAAAAGATGGACCTCCGCGTGGGAACGGTAAAGGAATGCGTCAAAGTGGAAAAGAGCGACAAGCTGCTGCGCTTCGTTATTGACGACGGGTTGGAGACGCGCACCATAGTGAGCGGCATAGCCAAGTTCTACAAGCCCGAGGAGCTCGTTGGCAAACAGGTATGCTTCATAGCCAACCTGCCGCCGCGCAAGTTGCGGGGCATAGAGAGCCAGGGCATGATTCTCAGCGCCGAAAACCCCGACGGCACGCTCAGCCTCCTCACGCCCGACCGCAAATGCGCCGACGGCGCGTGCGTGAAATAGCAAAGGTGATACATTATATATTAAGGTGTGCCGCACTCCCGCCGGGGGTGCGGCATTCTTTTTCGCGTGCCTTGCCGGTTGTAAGCCCCGCGAGGGGAACGTGGCGTCGTTGCACGGGGAAAGTGTGCTGCGGCGGGGCGGTCGCCGCCGTCTTTACGCGGCCGCGATTATTCGCGCCTCTGCGTTTTATACGACGATTGGCATTGTCGTTTCGGGGTGCGGAAAACGAAAACTTTTGTGTGTAAAATAAGCACCCCCTTTGGAGCAAATAAAAAATATGTCTGACATAATTCAAAATATGTCAGACATATTTTAAAATACAAGGCACATATTTTCAACCCCCTCCAAACCCGCATGAAAACTGGGCTTTTGCGTGCAGACAAACACGGACAAGCGGCTGCGTGATGACGTTGCGGCGACGCGGTGGACCGGTTCCCGGACGCGGTTCATCGCGTCTCTGCCATGTACAGCCCGGGCGGGTATGAATTAAGGCTGTTTGGTTTTGTTTTTCCCGGGTACGCGGGGCAGAAAGTCCGACACGTCGTAGCCGTGGCCTATGAGGTCGCGCACAACGCTCGAGCTTATCGCCGCGAGTGGCGGTTCGGTGAACAGTAGCACTGTTTCTATGCCCGTCAGGCGGCGGTTCATGTCGGCCATGTCGCGTTCGTATTCAAAGTCCCTTACCGAGCGCAGCCCGCGGAGTATGAACTGTGCCCCGTTGCGGCGCGCGAAGTCGATGGTAAGGTCGTTGTAGCTTTCTACGCCCACACGCGGCTCGTCGGAGTAGTAGCTTTTTATTATTGCAACCCTTTTTTCGGCCTCCGACAGCATGCGCTTCTGTTTGTTCACGCCAATGCCTATTATTATGCGGTCGAACAGTTGCAGCCCTCGCTTTACTATGGCCGCGTGGCCTATGGTGAACGGGTCGAAGCTGCCGGGGAAAATGGCTATTCTGTTTTCTTTCATCTTTTTTGTGTGGAGGTTGTTTAGTTCTCCGTGCCGTCGAGGTCTTCGGGGCGGTCTTCTTCGATTACGAGGTTGTCGATAATGAAGTTCTGGCGTTCCATGGTGTTTTTTCCCATGTAGAATTCCAGCAGTTCCTTCACGGCGTCGGTCTTGCGAAGGGTGACTTGCTCCAGGCGCATGTCCTTGCCGATGAAATGGCGGAACTCATCGGGAGAGATTTCTCCCAGTCCTTTGAATCGGGTGATTTCCGGATTGGGACTCAGTTTCTCGATAGCGGCCACCCGTTCTTCGTCCGAATAGCAGTAGATGGTTTCGTACACGCCTTTCTTGCGGTTTCGCACGCGGAACAGAGGTGTCTGCAAAATATATACATGACCTTTCTTAATCAGGTCGGGGAAGAACTGGAGGAAGAAAGTAATCATCAGCAGGCGGATGTGCATACCGTCCACATCGGCATCGGTTGCTACGATTACCTTGTTGTAACGCAGCCCGTCCAAACCATCCTCTATATTAAGGGCAGCTTGGAGGAGGTTGAACTCCTCATTTTCGTAAACTACCTTCTTGGTCAG